>JAPLML010000678.1 GCA_026387055.1 Planctomycetota bacterium
GTGATGCCTTCGGTGGGGTCGGCAACATAGCTTCCAGGGCCATCCATGACCGTGCCTCCGTTAAAATCCTTCTCGCGGAGATATCGGCCAACCCCGGGCCCCAAGGCGAGAAAATCATCTGTAACAGTGCTACAGTCTCGAGGAAACTGGGCAATTGACGGGTGCGGGCGCATCGACACCGTGGACGATCTTTCACTCCTGACCTCGGCAAAGCAGGACTTCGGTCGCCTGCTCACTACTTTCGGCGACACAAGCGCTGCGGTCGCATTGGCAGCGCGCATGGGTGCCATCATCCAGGGGAGGTATCCAGCCCTCTGGCCTGAGACGGTTCGCGGCCTGATGATCCATTCAGCCGAATGGACCCCGGAGATGCTGGCGGAGTTCCCCGAGGCCAACCAGCGAAGGGATCGCCTCAGGTGCTACGGTTGGGGTGTGCCGCAGTTGGAGCGGGCGATATGGAGCGCCGAGAACGCAGTGACCCTGATTTTCGAAGGGTACCTTCAGCCTTACGACAAGATCGAGAAGACGGACAAGAACGGCAGGAAGGTTAGCAAGGTGGGGACGAGAGATATGCACGTCCACAAGCTTCCTTGGCCAGTGGATGTCCTGCGGCAGTGTTCGGCTGAGACAGTAAGAATGCGTGTCACGCTGTCGTACTTCATCGAGCCGAGCCCCGGCAGGGTAGGATGGACGCGAAGGCATCGCTATCAGTCGCACGGCCTGCGATTCGATGTTAAGCGGCCGACTGAGTCCGTGGATGATTTCCGCGGGCGGCTCAGCCGCGAAGCACAAGAAGAACAACTGGCGGATACGCAAGAGGAAGCCGCCCCTCCCGCACCTGAGGGCGAGGGCCAACCGTGGGCGCTCGGCCACAAGTTGCGCGCCCGCGGTTCGATCCACTCGGATTGGTGGCAAGGCTCGGCTAGCGAACTGGCCTCCTGTGGATTCATCGGAATATTCCCGGTCACTGGTTGGTGGCGGGAACGCGCACACCTGGGGCGATGGGATCGCCAAGCGCGGTATAGCCTGATTGTCTCTCTGGAAACCTCCCGAACTGATATCGACCTTTACACCGCCATTGCTGCCCAAGTCGGGATTGCCACTCAGATTGGAGCCTAGCGGTCCGAAACGCTGGATCTGGCACCTGTCTCCCCCAGTGTGACAGTCTACGGTGCTTTTCCCCCAGTTTCCTGACCCACAATCCCCCTAGTGGCACCGGTAGGCGGCCGCCGTGCGCATCATCCGCAGCCGATACGGCGCCGCGCGGACGACCGATGCCAACCGCCGCCACTGGCCGGGCGCCGAAGAAAAGTACACCGGTGTAACGGGGCCATGCAGGAATTTCTTGCATGGCCTCCTGTTCAAGCGTATAGATCAGTGGCAGGCAGGAGTTGACAACCCGGCTGGGCGACGACGCGGCGGCTGATCCCCGTCGCGGAGAGTCCAAGAGATACAGGCCGTCTGGGGCCAGACCCTCAGACGGCCTCTTCTTTTTGGCCGTCGCCCGGCCGGGCAGTCAGGAGACAGGCGATGGGCGACGACCTCGAAGACGCGATTCGCACGAACGCCGAAGGGCCGGCGAGCGCGTCCGACGAGACCGGGGGCGTCACGCAGCAGCCGCTGCCCAACGTGATTGACGCTGACCGCTACCTGCTCGCCAAGGCCGCCTTCAAGAACCGCCGGTCGTTGGGCATTCGCACCACGAAACTCGTGCCGCACGGGATGTGACCATGTTCGAGTGGCTTCGCCATAAACGTGCCGCCGCGCCGGACCGCCGGACTATTGCCCTGAATCGTAAATCGGACCGTCGGGGAGGGTCGCTGTGTGGCGACTTAAGTAAACATCATGCTGCGAGAACCCCTACTCTGGCGCGGCAACATGGTGCGGGAGGGGGGACTCGAACCCCCAGGCCCTTACGGGCACAAGGTCCTAAGCCTTGCGCGTCTGCCAGTTCCGCCACTCCCGCGTCGGCCGTGAGCGCCGGTATTGTATACCACGGCGACGGATTTGGCGCGGCGTTTTCCGAGTAGAGGCACGGCATGCCGTGCCCCTACTACTACAACGCCACTTCGCGCGGCGGGTCTCCCGACCCGCCGCGCACCTACGTTATCTCGCCGCCCGGGGGCAATTGCCGCGCGGTGGGTCAGGTCGAAGACTCGCCGTGGCGAGAGACCCACCGCGCACGAGGTTAAGTGGCGTTGTAGTACTGCGCACCCCCTGCCGCGTGTGTCCCAGCCGGTCTTGCCCGGCCGTGCCCCGACCGTGGCTGAAGGATAGGCTCACGCCAGCATCCCGGCGAAACAGGCCGTCATGAAGCAGGCGAGCATGCCGGAGATCATCGACCGGATGCCGAGGCTCGCCAGAAGGCTCTTGCGGTCCGGGTCGATCGCCCCCAGGCCGCCGATCAGGATCGCCACCGAGCCGAAGTTCGCGAACCCGCACAGGGCGTACGTGGCGATAATCACCGCCCGCGGCGAGATCGCGCCTTGCTGCATGAGGCCCTGCATCTGCTGGTAGGCGACGAACTCGTTCAGCACCGTCCGCGTGCCCAGCAGTTGCCCCACGGCCAGGGCGTCGGACCAGGACGTGATGCCCATCGCGTACGCCAGAGGGCTGAAGAGGCAGCCGAACGCCCGCTGGAGCGTCACCGGCTCGGCCAGCCAGCCCCTGGTCACCGCCGGGCCCGACGCGGCGCCGAGGAGCAGGTTCGCCAAGGCCACGAGGCCGATGAAGGCGATCAGCATGGCGCCGATGTTGAGGGCGAGCACGAGGCCCTGCCCCGCCCCGCGCGCCGCCGCATCGATGAGGTTGACAGATTCCCTCGGCGGCTCGAACTGCACGTGGCCGCGCGTCAGCGGCGCCTCGGTTTCCGGGATCATGATCTTGGCGATGACGATGGCGGCCGGGGCGCTCATGACGCTGGCGGCCAGGAGGTGTCCCGCGTCGCACCCGAAGGAGACGTACGCCCCCAGAACGCTGCCGGCGATGGTGGCCATGAAGCCGGTCATCAGCGTGAACAGCTCGGACCGGGTCATCCGCCGGATGTACGCGATGAGGGCCGTGGTGGCCTCGATGCCGAGAAAGACGAACAGGGCGCAGGCCAGCGTCTCGGCGCCGCTCGTGTTCATGGCCCACCGCATGACGCGGGCCATCGCCCGGACCACACGCTGCGTGATCCCCAGGTGGTACAGGACGCCCGCCAGCGCCGAGAAGAAGATGACGATCGGAAGCACCTGGAACGCCAGCACTGCCCCGAGCCGAGAGTCGGTGGTGAGCGTGCCGAAGACAAAGCTTGCACCCGTGTTGCTCGCGCCGAGCATGAAGCCGAACACGGTCCGCGCGCCCTCGAAGAAGAGGAAGCCCGGCGTCGTGCGAAGCACGAGCAGCGCGAACCCGAACTGCAGGAGAAGCCCGGCCACCACCAGCCGCACGCTGACCTTGCGGCGGTTCTCGCTCATCGCCAGCGCCAGCGCGATCATGAGCACCAGCCCGCCGAAGCTCACCAGCCTCTGCACCCCATCGGTCACGAGCCACCCCTCCTCGGTCCTACCCCGCCTCTTACCCTCGTGCGCGGTGGGTCTCCTGCCCCCCCGCGCGGCAATTGCCCCCGGGCGGCGAGATAACGCAGGTGCGCGGCGGGTCGGGAGACCCGCCGCGCGAAGTGGCATTGTAGTGCTAGTGCCCGTGGCGAATTCTCGCAAACCGCGCACATGGTGTCGAACGAAAAAGCCGCAACGCCGAGCCCGCCAGCGCGTTGCCGCGGCCTGCATCTCCTTGGGCGTGCCAAGATGGGCTTGTGGAAAAGCCCGGGGCATTCTAGAATCGCCCGCATGGCGGTTCTCGCGGGCATCGACGAAGCCGGATACGGGCCGCACCTGGGCCCCCTCGTGGTCGCGGCGGCGGCGATCGACTTCTCCGGCGACGCCTTGCCCGACCCCGACCTCTGGGGCCCCCTGCAGGCCCACGTGCGCGAGCGTCCGAGCGGCGCGAGCGACCGCGCCCTCGTCTGCGATTCCAAGCGGGCCTACGGCGGCGCGGGCGACCTGGCGGTCCTGGAAAGGACCGTCCTCGGCTTTCTCGCCGCGGCAGGCCTGACGCCGCGCTCGCTGGCGGAACTTGTCCAGGTTACCTCCGTCCATCCTTCGGCGGGAGATGAGGCGGGCGACGGTTCCCTGAGGCCGTGGCACCATCCCGACGCCCTCGCCCTGCCCCGCGCGGCCGGTGCGGAGGACATTGCTTCGGCGGCGGAGCACTTCGCCAAGGGGCTCGCCGGTCTCGGCGCCAAGCCGGGCGGGCTGTGGGCGAACGTCGCGCCCGCGGCGAGGCTCAACCGGCTCATGGACGGGCAGCGGAACAAGGCCGGGGCGCTCTTCGCCCTGGCGGCCGACCTCGTGTCGGAGGTACAGGGCCGCTGGCCGAGCGACCCGATTCACGTCACGATGGATCGCCATGGCGGGCGGCGGTACTATGCCAAGCTCCTGGCCGGCGCCTTTCCGATGATCCCCGTGGAGACGGTCGAGGAGTCGCCCGCCCGGAGCCGTTACCGCCTGGCGCGGGGCGAGGCGCCGGTTCAGGTGACGGTTTGCGCCCGGTGCGAGACGTGGAGTCTGCCGACGGCCCTGGCGTCGATGGCGGCCAAGTACGTTCGCGAGCTCCACATGGTCCAGCTCAACGCGTACTTCCAGGCGCTCGTGCCGGGCCTTCGGCCGACGGCCGGATACGGCCTCGATGCATGGAGATTCCTTGACGACGTGGCGGCGGCCCGGGCGGCCGCCGGGGTGCCCGACGCGGCGATCCTGCGGCGCCGGTAGCGAGGAGTCGCCTGTGAATCAACGGGCGCCCGTGCGGGAAGGCCTGCGTTCACCCAAGCGCGAAAGCCCGGCGCCCGGCCGTGGCACCCGGCGACCGAACGTGGTACAACGTACCTGAGAACGGCGCGGGGAATCAGGAAGGAACACGCATGCCTGTGCAGCAATGGAGCGAGGACACGCTGGTCGCCGCCCTCACGGACGATCCGGAACTCTCGGAGGAGATGGCCGAGATCGACGGGCGGCTGCGCCAGGGCTGCTGCGACGTGGTGCTGGACCTCTCGGGCCTGAAGCTCCTCACGTCGCACGGCATCTCGCTCTTGCTGCGCCTGCGCAAGAAGATGATCGAGCTCGGCCGCCGGCTGATCCTCTGCGCGCCGCAGGACCGGGTCTGGAGCACCTTCCTCGTCACCAGCCTCGACGGCATCTTCGTGTTTGCGGCGAACGTGACCGAGGCGCTGACGCGGCTGGAGGGGGGCAAACAGTAGGTTCTTTCGAGCCCGCCGCGGCAACGGCGGGAGACGCCAAACGGGAGGATTTCCCGCCGCTTCAGCGGCGGGCTCGGATGAAGCGTGGGGTGAGAGCACCCACCCTACACGCTCTACGCGTCGCCGACCCGGCGCAGGCGGTACACCCAGAACGAGAGGAGGATCGCTCCCAGGGCCAGCACGACCAGGATAAGCCTCACCCCAAACATGAAACCGAGGAACAGGTCGCAGAGCACCTCCGGTTCCGTCGCCATGAGGCCCGCTACCGCCGACCAGACCTCCCCGTCCCACACGCCGGTCAGGACCACGTAGGCGAGGAACTGGAGCGTCGCCAGGCCCGCCCCGATGAGGAACGTCCACCAGGCCGCGCGGGCGGCCGCCGCCAGGCGCCGCACGAAGGCTGAATCCGTCCCGACATTTGCCATGTGGGTATCCTCCGTGCTCTACCATAGCCCGGGCCCGGCTGCACGGCCGCGCCAAGGCGCCCGCCGCGGCGCCCTAGCAGTCCGTCACAATTGACACTGTCGGTAAGGTAAGCGCGGCGGGCAGGACTGCCCGTATGTGTTAAGCGAGTGTGCCATTGTCTCGATAGCAGGTGTGGCACGGCCGGCTTGTCCGGCCGTGGCAGAGCGCCGGCCACATTCCCCACGGCCGGACAAGCCGGCCGTGCCACA
>JAPLML010000020.1 GCA_026387055.1 Planctomycetota bacterium
GCTCAAGTCCGCCGCCCTATTCTACCGATGCTAATGCCAAGTCACCCTTACTACAGGAGAAGGTCATGAAGAGAATCCTTCTGTGCGTTCTGGCCGCCGCGTGGGGCTTGGCGGCGATCGGGTGCAGCGCCCCCGACTCCCAGCCGTCGGCATCCGAAAAGGAGTTCGCCAAGCTCTACAAGCAGTACTCCGATCGCTTTCACGACAAGATAGCCAGGGAAGCCGACACGCTGAAGCCGGAGCAGATGGCGGCCGAGGCCTCGCGCCTGTGGCAGGAGACGTTCGGCCCGCACAAGGCCCTTCTGAAGCAGCGGGCCGCCGAACTCCTGAAAGACCTCGACCCCGCGCCGGCCATCGTGGAGAGTGCGGAGAAGGTCGACGGCCAGCCGTCCTGCACCGTGGGCGGCAAGGTCTACATCGAGATCGCCTCCATCGCCCGGGACCCGAAGGCGAGCGCGCCGCAAGGAGACGTGGCGAAGCACCTGTTGTGGAACCCCATGGGCGCCGCCCAGATGGCGCTCAATAACTGGCTGGCCGTCCTCCTGGACCAGCGGGCCTTTGCCATTCGCTCGCTGGCCTCGAACCACGCCTCGCTCACCTGGGAAGCCCTCGATAAGAACGTGGACCGGCCGAGACTGGTGCTCCGCCAGGGCCCCGTGCTCTTCGCGATGGACCTCTTGCGCGCCGACGACTACTACCAGGTGGACAAGATGCGCTGGCTGAAGGAGAAGTCGGCCGGGTCGGTCCTCTCGCCCGAGCCGAAACCCCCGGCGGCGCCCGCCGCCCCCGTGAAGCCCTCGGAGAAACCCGCCGAGAAGCCCGCGGAGACCCCCGCCCCCGTGAAGCCCCCGGAGAAGCCGGCCGAGAAGCCCGCGGAGACACCCGCCGCGCCGACGAAGTAACACGCTGCCCCCAATGTAGCGGCGTGCTGGCATACCCCCTTTCCCATAAAGGGAGTACGTGTTCAGCGTGGTAGGAGATTGCCGGGTGGCACGGCCACATAGGGTAGCATGCACGGTCACGCAACGGCGCGTGACCGTGCCACCCACGGTAAACAGGTACTAGGGGGAGAGGGTTGACGCCAAACACGTACGGTTGCGGGCAACCCGTGCCACCCGGCAGGATAGCTCGACAAGACACGTACCCCGTAGCCGCGGGACGCTCGTTTTTTTGGCGCGGTTCACAAGCCCCACGCACCGCGTGGGGACGACCCCTTGGCGGCACCATTCCCCCGGCGGTGCCGGGGGCTTGTGAACCACGCCGTTTTTTTCGCCAACTTGTGCTTGACGGCCCCCGCTTCATGGGGTAGTCTGTAGACGCCATATCGCCGGCTCCGAATCACCGGAGGTCGCCGTGAAGACTCTGTCATGTCTCTTCGCGGTAGGGTTGACGTTATGCACCATCGGTTGCGGCGCCCCCGCCGCCAACCGCCCGCAGGTCCCCGCGCCCGCCGCGCCCGGCTCGGGCCGCGAATTCCCGGCCCTCCAGCGCCAGTACACCGACCGCTTTCACGCCGCCATGGTGACGGGTGCCGAGCAGCTGTCTGAGAAGGAGATCCTGGCGGAGGGCGCCCGCCTCTGGGGCGAGGTGTTCGATCCGCACGAAGACGTGCTTCGCCGCCGCGCCGCCGAGGTCATCGCCTCCCTCGATGCCGCCCCCGCCATCGTCTGGAGCCGGCACTTGGTCGTCGCGGAGACTTGTGCCGACACCGACGGCACGCCGTCCGGCGGCTGCCTGAAACAGTTCGCGTGGAACCCGACCCTGGCGGCCCAACGTGCCCTCGATCAATGGCTGGGTCGGATCCTCCACACGCCCTCCCTGGCCAAGCGTTCGCTGCTCGTGGCGAGCGCGCCTCCCGCCTGGGAAACCCTGGAACGCCACCCGGACCGCCCGAAACTCACGCAGCGGATGGGCCCGCTGGTGTTCGTCGCGGAGCTTTCGCGAGACGGCGCCTACTACCGCGTCGATCGGCTGGTTTGGCTCCGGCCGAAGTCGATGGGCCTGATCGCCCTGCCTCCGGCGCCCTCCCCCGCCGCGATCGGCCGCCCGGCCACCGCGTCCACGAAGTAGTCCTGTACAACAGCGCCCACTCGCCACTTGATGCGCGGCGGGTCTCCTGACCCGCCGCGACAGTGGCACGCATCGCGACACGTTGTGCGCGGTGGGTCAGGAGACCCACCGCGCACGAGTTTCACGGGATGCAGACATCACCGTCGTCTCTCATCCCCCGATCATCGCCGCCAGGTCCGCCTCGGAGATGAACTTGTACTGGCCCCCGTTCCGCTCGGCGATGTCCACCAGCACGGGGTCCTTCGGGTGGTACAGGAACCCGATCGTGCAGACCTTGACCCTGCCGTCGGCGTTCCGGCGCTTGACCAGGTCGGCCACGGCGCGGTCGAACTCGCCGTCGGTCAGGAGGTAGACGAGGTCCGGCTTGACCGCGAAGGCCCGCTCGATGGCCTGCGACGGGTCGGTGCCGCCCATCGCGATGACCAGGTCGATGAACTCGAAGGCCATCTGCTTGTTGCGCTCCGTGGCATGAACGAGCCGGCGCGTCGGCATCTCCACCACCGGACCGGTGGAGTAGAAGATGACGTGGAACTCCGACTCTTCGTCCAACTCGCCGATGCTGCGCTTGAGCTCATACTTCACGATCTCGAGCGAGTCGGTCATGCTGCCCGAGCGGTCCACCAAGTAGACGACCTTGGCCGCCTCGAAAGGGATACCATCAATGCCGCGCATCCGGTTGAAGATGCGCGGCCCGTCCAGGTCCAGCCCATCCTTGCCGTCACCGCGGGTGCCGGGCCCAGTGCCGATCACGTCGATCGGCATGCGGACACCGACCTGCGTGATCCCCTGGATTTCGCTTTCCATCGGGCGGAACACGAAAGTGCTCCTGCGCGGCGTCATCTTCCCGCGGCTGGAGAGGCGGGCGTCCTGCATTTCCTTGGTGTCGCGCTTTTCCACTTCGGGAACCGGCCGTATCGGCCGCGCCGTGATAACGTACTCGCCCAAGACCGGCGGCGGCACGTTCTGCCACACGATGAACGCCCCCAGGAGCACGACGGCGACGTGGATGGCAACGCTCGTGCCCCACGTGGGGATGTACTCCGCCATCCACGCCATCAGGGCGTCGAAGGCGGTCCCGTTGGCGAGCGCCACGGAAGCGTCCGCCTGCGCGAAGGCGAAATTCGGCGGGAGCTTCAGAGAGTCTATCGGGCGAGTCATGCGGCACCTCCTCCCCAGGGTCGGACCGGCCCCGGTGTCGTGGTTTCTGGAACCCCGACAACCGCCGCAGGCGCCCGCGCGGATGTCCTACCTCTTATCGGCACCTACCTGAACGGCCCCCGCCGCCGCGCGTTCCAGGTAAAATCGGCCCTCCGCCGTTTCTCTTCTCACGTGCCACGGGTTGCTTGTCAACCCGTGATATTGAATGGCCTTTCTACAACTTTGCTTCTGTTTCTGCCTTGTCTCCGCCCCAGGGGAGAAACAGAAACACCATAAGGTGAAAAGCCTCTGTCATCACGGCTTGGCAAGCAAGCCGTGGCACATAACAACAGCACATGGCAACGGACGGCGGGCGCTGCACGTCATGGCTCCGAACCCGCCGACTTTCTCTTTACAATCGCCCGTTCCTGT
The DNA here is from genome assembly GCA_026387055.1 of Planctomycetota bacterium. Lineage (GTDB taxonomy): Bacteria > Planctomycetota > Phycisphaerae > FEN-1346 > FEN-1346 > JAPLML01. The sequence goes on from JAPLML010000020.1 coordinate 3,640, forward strand.
GGCACAAATGGCCTGTCCCAGCGCCACGAGGAGAACGCCATGGCCAAGCGCCGCACGGAAGGGAAATTCACTCTCGGCATCGATTACGGAACCGAGTCCGCCCGCGCCCTGCTGGTGGACGTCGCCGACGGACGCGAGGCCGCCACCGCCGTCTACCCGTACGCCAACGGCGTCATCAGCGACCGCCTGCCCGACGCGGGCACCCAACTGCCCGCCCACGACTGGGCCCTCCAGGACCCGGAGGACTACCTCCGCGCCCTCGACAAGACCATCCCGGCCGTCCTCAAGCAGGCCGGCGTCCAGGGCAGCCAGGTCATCGGCATCGCCACCGACTTCACCGCGTGCACGATGATGCCCACCAGGAAGGACGGCACGCCCCTGTGCACGCTCAAGCAATTCCGCGCCGCGCCGCACGCCTGGGTGAAGCTCTGGAAGCACCATGCCGCCCAGCCCGAGGCCGACCGCGTCAACGAGACCGCACGGCGCCTCAAGGAGCCGTGGCTCCAGCGGTACGGCGGCAGGATCTCGAGCGAGTGGTTCTTCCCGAAGGCCCTCCAGATTCTCGACGAGGCGCCGGGCATCTACCGGGCCGCCGACCGCCTTATCGAGGGCGCCGACTGGATCATCTGGCAGCTCTGCGGCCGCGAGACTCGCAACCTCTGCACCGCCGGGTACAAGGCGATCTGGTCGAAGCGCGAGGGCTTCCCGCGGCGCGAGTTCTTCGCCGCCCTCCACCCCGACTTCGCCGACGTCGTCGATGCCAAGATGCTGCGCGACGTCATCCCGCTGGGCGCCCGGGCCGGGGGACTCACGCCCAAGATGGCCAAGCGCCTGGGCCTGGCGCCCGGCACGGCCGTGGCCGCCGGAAACGTGGACGCCCACGTGGCCGTCCCCGCCTGCACCGTCACCGCCGGCGGCAAGATGGTCATGATCATGGGCACGAGCATCTGCCACATGGTCTGCGGCACCGCCGACAAGCACGTGCCCGGCCAGTGCGGCGTGGTGGAGGACGGCATCCTGCCGGGGCTGTACGGCTTCGAGGCGGGCCAGTCGGCCGTCGGCGACATCTTTGCGTGGTTCGTCCGCGCGTGCGTCCCGGCCGCCTACGAGGCCGAGGCGAAGAAACGCAAGAAGAGCGTCCACGACCTGCTGGCCGAGAAGGCCGCCGCCTACCGGCCCGGCCAGACGGGCCTCCTGGCCCTCGACTGGTGGAACGGCAACCGCAGCGTCCTGGTGGACGCGAACCTCACGGGCCTCGTGCTCGGCATGCACCTGGGCACCCGGCCCGAAGAGATGTACCGGGCGCTGATCGAGGCCACGGCGTTCGGCACGTACAAGATCATCCGCACCTTCGAGCAGCACGGCGTGGCGGTCGACGAGATCTACTGCTGCGGCGGGCTGCCCGAGCGAAATGATCTGCTCATGCAGATTTATTCAGACGTGACCGGCCGCGAGTTCAAGATCGCCCGCAGCGCCCAGACCTGCTCCCTCGGCAGCGCGATGCACGGCGCCGTGGCCGCCGGAAAGAAGGCCGGCGGTTACGACACCATCCAGGAAGCCGCCCTGCACATGGCCGGGGTGCGCGACAAGACGTACCAGCCCAACGCCG
>JAPLML010000371.1 GCA_026387055.1 Planctomycetota bacterium
CCGCGCCGTCGACGCCATGAAGGCGGGCCGGCGGCTGGAACTGAAACCCGAGGACTTCAAGGTGTGATGACGGGGGAGGCTTTCCCCCCCTCTCCCCTCGCGGGAGTATGTGTCTAGCGAGTGTGTCATTGTCCCGATAGCTGTTGTGGCACGGGCGGCTGGTCCGGGCGTGGCTGTGCGGCGGCCACCTGGCCCACGGCCGGTCGATCCGGCCGGTCCACGGCCGGCGGGGTACGCTGGACCCGTACTCCCGTCAAGGGGGGGACGGATGGGTGAGCACGGCCCGCCGTGGCACACGGCAAAGAGCCGAAGTACGAAATCGTATCTGGTAATATCGCGATCAAGGAGCTCAAGGAACCCGCGCCCAAGTAGGCCGCCAAGGAAGGTGGAGAAAAACGATGCGACTGGCGACGTGCCTGACCCTGTGTGCAGCACTCGCGGCCCTCGGTGCTTCCCTCGCCCCGGCCGCTGCGGCGCCCGCACCGGCCGGCGGCGGCTTCTCGTTCGATGACAAGACGGGCGAGTGCCTCGACGTCAAGCTCGACGGCCGCCTCGTCGCCCGCTACATGTACGCCTACGATCCCTCCACCGCCGAGTCGAAGAACGAGACCTACAAGCCGTACCTCCACGTCTTCGCCGCCGACGGCAAGGCCCCCATCACCAAGGGCGTCGGCGGACAGTTCACGCACCATCGCGGCATCTTCATCGGGTGGCAGAAGATCAAGTTCGACGGCAAGACCTACAACCTCTGGGAGATGGCGGGCGGAACGCTCGTGCACCAGAAGTTCCTCGACCAGACCGCCGGGCCGGACAAGGCGTCCTTCACGTCGCTCGTCAACTGGAACGACAAAGAGGGAAAGACGATCATCGAGGAGGAGCGGACTCAAGTCTTCTACAAGCGCCCCGCCCCCACGCTCGTCCTCGTGGACTTCGTCTCGAAACTCAAAGCCCCGCGCGGCGACGTGACGCTCGACGGCGATCCGGAACACGGCGGCGTCCAGTACCGCCCGCACGACGCCGTCGAGAAGACCATGACCAAGTACTTCTTCCCGAAGGAGAACGTAGACCTGAAGAAGGACTTCGACCTGCCGTGGGTCAGCCTGTCGTACACCCTGAGCGCCAAGCGCTACACCGTCATCGACTTCAATCACCCCGACAACCCGAAGGGCACGGTATACTCGGCCTACCGCGACTATGGGCGGTTCGGCGCGTTCTTCAAGAAGGACATCAAGTCCGGCGAGGCGCTGACCGTCAAGTACCGGTTCTGGGTCCTTTCGGGCGAGATGCCCGCCATCCAGGACATCGACACGCAGGTCGAGGATTTCGCGAAGCCCGCGAAGCCGGGAGCAAGGCCGCGATGGGTGCGCGGCGGCTCTCCTGAGCCGCCGCGCCACAGCCGACCCCGCGGCGCAGACTACGCACGAACGCGGCGGGTCAGGAGACCCGCCGCGCACGAGTTGATGAACCACCGATGCCCCATGACGAAAGACCCCCAATGACCGACACCCCGGCAGCGCCGACCCGCGGCGCGATGGCCATGGCCCTCGCGGCAGCCCTCCGGGGCTGGATGTTCGACGGCCTAGAGATGGGCCTGTTCCCTCTCGTCGGCCGGCCCGCCCTGAGGGAGTTGATCGGCGCCAGCGTCGACCAGGACTACGGCTGGTGGTTCTCGGCCATCATGGCGATGTTCCTGGTCGGGGCGGCCTGCGGGGGCCTGATCTTCGGCTGGCTGGGCGACCGCATCGGCCGCGTCCGGGCCATGGTCTGGAGCGTGGCCACGTATGCCATCTTCTCCGGCCTCTGCGGATTCTCGCAGGCCCCGTATCAGCTCGCGATCCTGCGGTTCATCGCCTCGCTGGGCATGGGCGGCGAGTGGGCGCTCGGGGTGGCGCTGGTCATGGAGATCTGGCCGTCGCGCTTCCGCCCGATGCTGGCCGGCATTATCGGCGCCGCGTCCAACGTCGGCTTCCTCGCGATCGGCCTGGTGGGCCTGGGCCTCTCGCAGGTCATCGACGACCTGGGCGGGGTCCTTCTCCGCGTCGGCCTGCCGCAGGCATGGGTGACGCCGCTTCTGGCCAACTCGGGTTGGCGGCTGATCCTGTTCATCGGGGCAACGCCCGCCGTGCTGGCCCTCCTGATCCAGATTTGCGTCCCGGAATCCACGCGCTGGAAGCACGCCGCCGCCACCGCGCCCAAGAACCGCATCTCCGACATTTTCAAGGGCGGCCTGGCCAAGGTGGCCCTGCTGGGCGCCCTGCTGGGAGCCATCGCCCTCTTGGGCACGTGGGGATCGGTCCAGTGGATCCCCTCCTGGGCGAACAAGATGAGCAAACTGCTCCCGCCCGACGCCCACTTCGCCAAGACGGCCACGTCGCTCACCCAGATCGCCTCGGCCAGCGGGGCGATCATCGGCTGCATCCTCGGCGCCCTCTTCGCCCAGTGGACCAGCCGCCGCATCGGCTACTTCACGCTGTGCGTCCTCTCGCTGGCGACGTGCCAGTACATCTTCCGCGCCCCGGCGGAACTGGGGTGGCCGTTCTTCCTGATGGTGTTCGCGGTGGGCGGGCTGACCGCCGCCTTCTACGGCTGGCTGCCGCTGTACCTGCCGGAGCTCTTCCCGACGCGCATTCGCGCCACCGGCCAGGGGTTCGCGTTCAACTCGGGCCGCGTCCTGGCTGCCGCCGGCACGATCGGCAGCGGCGGCCTGCTGACGTTCTTCAAGGAAGACTACGCCGCCGCCGGCGCCATCACGTGCCTGGTGTACATCCTCGGCATGATTGTCATCTGGTTCTGCCCGGAAACGAAAGGCAAGCCCCTGCCGGAGTGGATGACGAGGCTCAAGCGATGCATCGACGCCGAGGCCGGTGAAGCCGTTTCGAGGAAGGTCCTCGTCAAGACGGAGCAGTTTGACGGGACGTCGAACTACGCACAGAAAGCCGAGTGGATAAGGAACGCCGTCCAACGTCTCGCGAAGGAAACGGGCAAGGCGACGGCGAGGAGGGTCATGCAGGCCTGCGGGATGAAGTGCTGCGGCCCCACGCAGCAGAAGCGCGCAAGGCAGTTCATGGCGGAAACGGGATCGATCGAGGGCCTGCTCGCCAGGCTGAATGAGGCAGGCATCGGCGGGGGGAGGCTGAGACTGAAGAGCGACAGCACGATCACGGGCGGCTACGACTGGTGCTACTGCGGGCGGGTGAAGCAGACCAGGGAGCCGTTCCCCACGGACACATACTGCCATTGCTCAACGGGGTGGTACAGGTCCCTGTTCGAGGCGGCGCTCGGCAAGCCCGTGAAGGTGAGACTCAAGCAGTCCATCCTGCAGGGGGCGGCGAGCTGTGAGTTCGAGATAGAGTGGTGACGGCGGTCGGGCGGCGCCGCAGCGCCGCGGGCGGGGCGGTCAGCGGAGGCTCAGGGCCGGCTGGGGCTGCTGGATGAACCACTCATAGCCGCCGGACAGGACCACGTCGCGGATGTCGTCTGCGCGCTCGACGGGCCCGAACGTCTCGATCCAGAATGAAAGGTCGATACCGCCGCGCTCGCAGCATGTTTAATCGGCCGGACGGCGTGGCCGCCAGGCGAAATTGCGTGCGACCCACACCATAACCTGCTACATTCAGCCGTCCAGCTTGTCGAAGATCCGCCTCGGGCGGGCTGGGTGCGTGACGTTTAGCCGTCGCCGGTACGGCGACGGTCCTTATTTAGCCGCCCAGATTGTCGAAGAGTCGCCGTGGCGACCTGGGCGCGTGTGGCTGCTGCCGCACGCTGACGCACAATCTCATTTAGGAGAACCGATATTATGCTCAAACGCACAGCCGTCTCACGACGCGAGTTCCTGAAGGGCGCCGCGGCCCTCGCCCTGGCCGGGCCCTACGTGGTCACGTCCGCGGCCCTCGGCGCCGGCGACAGGCCGGCGGCCAGCAACCGCATCACGATGGCCCACATCGGCATCGGCAACCAGGGCAGCGGACACTTCGGCGGCATGCTCGGCAACGCCGAGGCCCAGATCCTCGCGGTCGGCGACGTCCGCCAGTGGGTCCGCGACAAGTGCCAGAAGGCCGTCGAGGACCGCTACGGCCAGGCCAAGGCCAGCGGCGAGTACAAGGGCTGCGCCGCCTACAACGACTTCCGCGAGATCGCCGCCCGGACCGACATCGACGCCACCGTCGTTGCCGTGCCCGACCACTGGCACGCCCTCGTGGCCATCGAGCTCCTCAAGTCCGGCAAGGACGTCTACTGCGAGAAGCCGCTCGCGCTGACGATCAAGCAGGCACGGGCGATGGTCACGGCCACCCGCCGCTACGGCCGCGTGTTCCAGACAGGCAGCCAGCAGCGCTCCAGCGCCGAGTTCCGCAAGGCCTGCGAACTGGTGCGCAACGGACGCATCGGCAAGGTCCTCACCGTCAACGTCAACGTGGGCGGCCCGTCGACCGAGCGGTACTATCCGGAGGAGCCCATCCCGGAAGGTTTCGACTGGGAGTTCTGGCTCGGCCCCGCCCCGTGGGCGCCGCACAACAGCGAGCGGTGCAGCGGCAACTACGGCGGCGGATGGCGGATGGTCCGCGACTATTCCGGCGGCATGATGACCGACTGGGGCGCCCACCACTTCGACATCGCCCAGTGGGGCCTCGGCATGGACAACACCGGCCCGGTCGAGATCCTCCCGCCCGACGGCAAGGACGTCCCGCGCCTGACCTACAAGTATGCCAACGGCGTCGTCATGTATCACGGCGGCGGGGGCAACGGCGTCCTCTTCACCGGCGAGAAGGGCAAGGTCGAGGTCAACCGCGGCTACTTCAAGAGCTACCCCGACGAGATCGGCCAGGAGCCGCTCGGCCCCAGCGACATCCGCCTCTACGCGAGCAACAACCACATGGCCGACTTCTTCCAGTGCATGAAGACCCGCCAGCGCCCCATCTGCGACGTCGAGATCGGCTGCCGCAGCGTCAGCGTCTGCCATCTCGGCAACATCGCGGTCTGGATCAACCGGCCCCTCAAGTGGGACCCTGTCAAGGAAGAGATCATCGGCGACCCCGAAGCCTCGCGGTGGCTCGACCGGCCGATGCGCGCCCCCTGGCACCTTGGATAAAGGAACACCCCCATGAAACTCTCCACCCTTCTGTGCACGGCTGCCGCCGTACTCCTGGTGGGCGCCGGCCTGGCGCGAGCCGCCGAGGCCGACGCCGGGGCCCTCCTCAAGGAACTCAAGGGCGAGGCCGAGCCGGTGAAACGCTCGGCCGCCGAGCTGGAGGCCGCGTACGCCCAGGCCCTCGCCTCGCTGCTGCCCGACATGGCGAGCGACGACCTCAAGAAACGCTCCGACTCGCAAGGCGACTGGTCGAAGATCTGCCTGCGGGCCGGCCGGCCCGGCGCCGAGGACGATCGTGCCGCCGCCTGCAAGGCCATGCTTCCGAAGCTGGGGGCCGACACACCGCCGCTGACGCGCGTGTGGCTGATCCGCCAGCTCCAGCTCATCGGCAAGGGCGAGTCGGTGGCCGCCCTGGTGGCGCTCCTGGATGACAAGGACGCGCTCGTTCGCGAATCCGCCCGACGCGCGGTCCAGGCGAACCCCGCGCCGGAGGCCGGGCAGGCGCTTCTGGCCGCCCTGCCGAAGGCCGACAGCCCGGCGTGGCGCGTGGCGATCATCAACGCCTGCGCCGCCCGCAAGAACGCCGCCGCCGTGGCGGCGATCGCCAAGTACCTCGCCGACAATGACGAATCGGTCGCCCTCGCCGCGGCCGCGGGGCTCGGCAAGATCGGCGGCGCGGAGGCCGCCGCGGCCCTGGCCGCCGCCAAAGCCAAGGCCACGGGCAAGCTCCTGCCGGTGGTCCTCGACGCCTGGCTCCTGTGCGCCGACCAGTTCGTGGCCGACGGCAAGAAGGACGCCGCCCTGCCCATCTACGACGCGCTCTACGCGGCGAACAACCCCGATCGCTTCCGCATCGCGGCGCTTCGCGGCATCGTCCTCGTCAAGGGCGAAGACGCCGTGCCGATTCTCACCGAGATTCTGACGGGCAGCAACGCCCGGCTGCGCGGCATCGCCCTGTCGTTCATGCGAGAGGTCCCCGGGACGGGCGCCGCGAAGGCAATGGCGGCGCTCCTGCCGAAACTCGCCCCGGCCGCCCAGGTCGACATCCTCAACGAGCTCGGCTCGCGCGGCGATCCGGCGACCAAGAGTGCGGTCCTGGCCGCCGCCAAGAGCGATGACGCCGGCGTGCGCGTCGCGGCCCTGAAGGCCCTCGGCGGCGTGGGCGATGCCGCCGACATCGGCACGCTGGCCCAGGCGACCGCCGCCGAAGGCCCCGAGCGCGACGCGGCGCGCTTCGCCCTCGACCATCTGCGCGGCCAGGCGGTGGACCAGGCGATGATCTCGGCCCTGGCGTCGGCCGATGCCAAGGTCCGGCCGGAACTCCTCCGCAGCCTTGCCTCCCGCCGCGTCGCGGCGGCCGTCGCGCCCCTGGCCAAGTACGTGGAAGACGCCGATGCCGCCACGCGCATCGAGGCCATCAAGGGCCTGGAAACGCTCGGCGATGAGAAGGTCGCGGGGCTCATCATCAGAGCCATCGCGAACGCCAAGCAGGACGATGAGCGGCAGGCCGCCGAGAAGACCCTCGGCGCCATCTGCGCTCGCGCGGCCGACAAAGATGCCGCCGCCGACACCGTGATCAAGGCCGCCGGAAGCGCCACGGGCCAGGCCAAGGCGTCGCTCCTCAGGGCGCTGGGCAAGGTCGGCGGCGCGAAGGCCCTCGCGGCGATCAAGGCGAACCTCAAGGACGCCGACGCGGCCGCTCAGGAGGCCGCCTTCCGCACGCTGGCCGACTGGCCGGACGGCGCCGCCGCGGCGGACCTCCTGGAACTCGCCAAGACCGAGACCAAGGCCGCCAACCAGGTGCTCGCGCTTCGCGGCTACGTCCGCCTCATCACCGTCGGCAACCGGCCGGTGGCCGAGAAGGTGAAGATGTGCCAGGAAGCCCTCGCGGCGGCCAAGCGGCCCGACGAGAAGCGCCTGGTTCTCGGCCCGCTTGCCGACCTCAACACGCTGGAGGCCCTGAAGACGGCGGCCCCGCTCATGGACGAGGCGGGCGTAAAGGAAGAGGCCGCCTCCGCCGCCGTCAAGATCTCCAAGAAACTCGGGGGCAGACTTCCTGCCGAGGTCAAGGACGCCATGGAAAAGGCCCTGACGATCACCCGGAATGACCGCGTGAAGAAGGACGCCCAGGACGTCCTGAAGAAGGTCGCGCCCGCGAAGAAGTGATACGGATGCCGGTTACCGTTTAGGTCGCGCCCGCGAAGAAGTGATACGGATGCCGGTTACCGTTTAGCCGTCGCCGGTACGGCGACGATCATCGTTCAATCGACGCGCGGCCGCCCCTTCAGCCCGTCCCGCTAATATGACGACCGGCGCTGCCTATAGGACCGGGTAATGTGCCGCGGCCGTGGTTCAAGACGCGCCCGCGTTCTCCGGCGCGCATGCCACGGTCTGCTTGCCGCCCGTGCTTGAGCCTGGAGGCACGGCGGGCTTTTCAAGCGTGCTGTTGGCGAGTTGCATCTGTTCAAGTGACAGTGCCCCCGCTACACTACCCGCAGTCGCTCTTCAGAACTGGAGGTATCGGATGCCAAGGATCACATTTCTGAAACCCACGGATCAACCCACGGGAATCGCAAGGTTGATCACGGAACTGCGGACGAATCTTGGGTGCCACGACTTGGACGATTTCCGAATCATCGTGGCCTTCGCCAAGATCGGTCCGCTACTACGCCTCGCCGAGAGTATCGGTCGCTGGAAGAACAGGGGCGGATCGATAAAGGCCATCTTCGGGGTTGACCTGCTGGGGACCAGCCTTCAGGCCCTGGAGTTTGCGCTGGCAAACTTCCAAGAGACAAATATTGCTTACGTTCCGGGCGATTCGTTCAGCCCGACTTTCCATCCGAAGATTTATCTGTTCACAGGAGCGAAGAGAGCCGTCGGTTACATAGGCTCGAATAATCTGACCGTTGGTGGAACCGAAACTAACCTTGAGACCTACGTCAAACTGGATTTGGGGTTCCCCGCCGACGACGCGGTCAAGTCTGAGTTATTGGCCTGTTGGAATGACGCACTGCGCACAGCCCTTCATCTGGATGCGGCACTGCTCGCTCAGTTGGTGGCGGCGGGGATGCTGCTCGATGAGACGGATGCCCAGCGCACCGCGACTGGCAGACGGAGACTGGAACCACTGACTCCGGAGGCGCCTGTCTTCCCGCCGCTGGCGGTACTCCCTCCAAGCCCTATACCACGAGGCAGCATTGTTGCTCACCTGTCGCGGAGGAAAGCCGGGCGCAAACCCAAAGTCCCAGCCCCGGGTGCTCCCGTGGCCGCGGGAATCGGAGCGCAAGCCTTGGTGATGCACATCGTCCCACACCACAACGGCGAGGTATTCCTCAGCAAGTTGGCCGCCGATCAGGACCCGGCGTTCTTAGGATGGCCCTTCACCGGGAAGACGATGCCCAAGAAGCCCTCCAACCCTTCCTATCCACAGAGGATTCCTGATCCTGTGGTCGACCTCAGGGTCTTCAATGTCAAGGGGGCCTTGGTGGTGGAGCACAACCGCTTGAAGCTCAATACGGTGTACTATGCTGCAAAGTCCGAAATCCGAATTACCGTGCCCCGCGACGTGGTGAAAAACGCGCCTGAGTACTCGATCTTGGTCATGCGTCAAGCGGGGCAGGTGCAGGGCCTCGATTACACCCTGGATATATACGTGCCAGGAAGTGTGCAGTACAATAGATACCTGGCCGTGTGCAACCAGACGATGCCCTCGGGCGGGAGGGCAGCGCCGAGGCGGTTCGGCTGGCTATAGCCATCAAGTTGCGGGGCACTTCATGCGAAGCACGACGTTGCGAGTGATGGCGTTCTTGATGTGCTTGTGGTTATCTGTCGTCACGGTAATCTCGATCTGATCCAAGGATTCGAGGCCAACACTCCTGCCGATGGACTCGAGAAAAGCCGTCGTGGGAATAAGGTGCTGTTTGCCGTCCACAATCGTGTAGCTGTCGCCTACGACAATCATGGCCTGCGCTCCGGGTTTCAGGCACGCGCGGCAGTTCAATAGAACTGCCTTCATGTCCCAGAAGAAGCGGAGCAGCAGCGCCGGCAGGTTCCTGCGCCGAAAGCCAACTGAGTCCGCAGAGTTACTCTCGTACAGGTCACGGAGGAAGTCGCACACCTCAGCCGGCAGGTCAAGATTCCTTCCCAAAAAGAGTTGCTCGTCGAGTTGTTTGCGGTCTAACCGAGTAATCTCCCTGGAGCCACTAAGCCCAGTCTCAAGGGGCCTCCTTGCCCCGCTGTTCATGCCGAAAAGGACTAGGAGCGAAAGCCTGTCTGTGTCAATGTAGGGAAGCGCCGTCGCGTATGGCGGACTAGTCAAAACAAGGTCCGCGTTGTTAGTCGTCAGGCCAAGCGAGGAAAACGTCTCTGGATTTCGTGAATCACCGTTGAGGATTGAGGCGGGGTAGAACCGGTATGGGCAATGCCCCCGAGTTGCCCAGAAGCGTTCCAGCCGGGCCATGTGCGTTGTCAGGCGCTCCTCATAAAGACTTAGCACATCTGCATCTTCAAGCGGCTCCTTGCGCCGTCGAATCCGGAGATCCGCAGGATCCTGCTGCGAAACTTCCCGGATGAGGTCGCTCAGCAGCGTTTCAAAGAAATCCTGGAGCACTCCGGTGCTGATTGATCGGATTCGCCCAAGAAGCCAGTTCAGCTTGTACACGACAGGTTTGGGGAACCAAGAGAAGATCTCATCGAGTCCCTTGACGGGAAGCTCGTCTGTGACCTGTGGAATTGCCGGTCGCGTTGGCGATAGCTTGGACATCAAGAGGGAGGCCGCTTCAGCGACCAACAGGGGGTCCAACTGAAGGACGCCGACCTTGGCTTGCGATATCTTGGCTGCAAGCGGGTGCATGTCACAACCATAGGCTTGGAGGCCATTGAGGAAACTCTCCAGGAGCGTCGTTCCACTGCCGCAGAACGGGTCTAAGACCCTTGCACCTTGCTGCACCCCGGAAACATTGATCAACCCCTTTGCCAACTGGGGATAGAATTTGCCCTTATACGCATGTATTCCATGTGTAACATACTTGGGGTCCTTCCTCGTGGCCTTGTCACAAGTCAGTCCGTTCTCGAGGATCTTCTGCCACGTGGGTTCGGTGTGGCTCTCATAGACGATGGAATGCGTGAAGGCAAGGCGCCGGGCGTTTGCCGCCCTGTGACTGTCGCACTTTAGAAGAAGAGGCCCGCCGTTGCCGGTGGTTTTTCCAAGCAGTTGCCTTGTTTCCTCGATTCGGATGAGCTCTTCGTATGGCCACAACTTGTACTCGGGAGGCAGCAGCCTAATGGCACAAGGGCGGTCTGGTTTCCGGAGTATCAGGATGCCTTCGTGTTCCGCCCTCCGTGCAGCCGCCACAAAGGAACGCTTCGTCTTGTGGATGGGCCTCTCGACAATTCCGATCTGCTCGAACCCGTATTTGCGAGCACGCTCTCCCAGCGCTTCAATCGAGGAGAACTGCTTCCCATCGTAGATCGCATCGCCGACCACCAGTGCGGCATAGCGGCCGGGTTTGAGTACTCGATGAATCTCCGTGAGGCAAGGGGCCATATCTTCGATGTAATCGGCGAAGCCCGTTCGCTCTTTTTGGTGGCGAAGATGCGACCCTATCTCAATCTTCGCCAACACGCGCGGGTCAAAGCCTAGCCAGAATATGCGGAACCTGTGGTACAGATGGTAGTCATTCGCGTTCCCGTACGGAGGCGAAGTAACTACAAGGTCAACAGAGGCGCCGGGAAGAACACGGCGGTCCATCTGCCGCGTGTCCATCGTGTGGAATTGCGCAATACCATACTGCAATTCAGAAGATGTCTCCAAGACCTTACGGGCAACGGCTTCCAGGGAATCCAGGAAAGACCTCACTGTGACGCCAGGCGGGATGTTATGCGGCTTACTCGCGTATCGAGTCTCCGAATCCTGGAAAGACGCCTTCAGGACGACACGGGAAAGGGCGATCAGGCACACGTCCTTCGCAGCAGCAGACTCAACCCTTTCGATGTGGGCACGAATGAGGGCAAGCTCACCACAAGAGGTCACGGGGAACCACTTCTCCGTGTTGGGGATTTCTGGAACAAATTGCCCGAACTCCTGTAAGAGCCTCTTGGGATCATGCGCGAGGCTGGGCAACCGTGTCCTCAAAGCAGCGGCAACGGACCTGATGTCCTCGCGGTCATCCTTCGAGAGGCGGCGAGTCTTGGTGCGTCCTATCAGTGCCGCCAGAGGATTGGCATCGACGCTGATAGCCCTTCGCCCCAGTCTCACCGCCTCAAGGGCGGTTGTGCCACTGCCGCCGAAAGGATCCAGGACTATCTCGCCGCGGAGAGAAAGCAATGAGATTAGCGTGCCAGGAATCTGTGGGATGAACTTGGCAGGGTACGGATGTAGGTCGTGGGACAGGTACCGGGTGTCATCTTCAGTGAAGGACCAGTCGTGGCTCTTCAGCCTCGCAAAGAGCGCGTTGGCGTCACGAAGGTCCTCGGGCGAACTGATTTCCTCGTAGGATGGTAACTCAGTTGGCCTGGCCGCGACTGGAAAGCCCAAGTCAAACTGCGCCATAGGCTCGCCCTTTCCTCGCTCTCCCTCTCCCGGTTATCCATGCCTGCGAAACGATAGTGCTTGGCCCACAATAAGATTCTGGGCAAGCGGAGAATACCCAGATTTTCGGAACGCTGCAAGCGGATTACGGAAATCTCACAACATTGGGCAGGCTGTGCCTTTCGGCGCCAAGACGCGCGGTCGCCTGCGGCTCTCCACTAGACGCGGCGTGGCGTCAAGCTTCCATGAGCGCAATCCGTATTCCACACCGGTTCCCGGTTCCCGCCGCCGTCCGTCGCCGTCCTGGTCCCCGTTCCCGCCGTAACGATGGTGGCCGCTGGCGCCAAGGGCCTGTGAAAGGTTTCACAGCGTGAACGGTAGAGTCGAGGTCTGGCGCGGTGGGGTAGGTCGGGCATAGCCGTTGGCCGCCCCTTTCGGTTGGCGGTGCCTCACTGGCCCGACCGTGCTTCCGTTTCCAGACCCCGCTCATCGAACCGGACG
>JAPLML010000105.1 GCA_026387055.1 Planctomycetota bacterium
GTTTGAACCTCGCCTCAATCGCCCCTGAAGGGGCTCATAGGAAAGAGAGAAGAGAGGTGCGGGCCTCGCGGTCCACGGGTTGAAACCCGTGGCTAGAAAACAGTTGCCCCTTACGGGGCGAAGGCAGAGACCACAGCAAGATTCGTCGACTCGGTCGCCGCGGCGACCGCGGCGGGCAAGACTGCCCGCCGCGCTTACCTTACCGACAGGTTCAATTGTGACGGACTACTAGCGCACAGCCTCCAGAACCAGGAGCCAGTCGTGATCGGTGTCCGGAGGCGGACAGGGCCATGACCCGTTATCGGCGGCGGACACCTTGCCCAGGTCCTTGCGCTCGCCCGTAACCGGATCGAAGCGCCAGGCCCGGTATTCCGCGCCCCGCGTCAACCGCTGCAGGACCACCGGCCGGGGCCGTGGAACGTAGATGAGACGGACCTCTTCTGCGATGCCCGCCGCGTACGGGCCATCGGCGTCCGGGGTCCGGTCCGCCCATTGGGCCCACTCCGGGTGCGGCTCGAATCGCCACCACTCGAACTGCGCGAGAAGCTTCTTGCCCAGGGCCACCTGGGCCGAGCCGGGCAGTTTCATGGCCTCGGTCCAGGGCAGCGTTCCCCAGTTGTGCCCGCCGGGCGAGGGACCGTAGGGCTGCTCCGGGCGGTTGACCTGCCAGATGCCGTTGGCGCCGTAGGTGTGCCCGGCGGCGCCGCTGGTCATCGAGACCCAGAACAGCGTCCGGCACACGTCGGCGGGAATCTGCCCGTTGAGGTTCTCGTAAGACGGCTCGCCGTCGATCACGGGAACGGCGGGCGGGGCCGCGCGGGCGGCGCGAACCTGGGCGGCGGTCGGCCCCACGACCTCGCGCATGCCGTGGCCGGTCTGGAGCAGCTCGAAGTCCACCACGCTCGGGTCGCTCACGCTGCCGCGAGTGGGGACGCGCCAGGCGGGATGAAGCGTCAGCGGGCGGTGGAACGGATCCACCTGGCGGATGTAGCGGGAAACGGCGGTCCACCCCTCCTTCTGAAGCTGCTCGTCGCCGCGCTTGTCCTTCGACAGGTAGTAGGGCATCGTCGTCTCGCCTGCCACGCACCAGACGACCGGCAGCGCGCCGTAGCGGGCCACGAGGTATCGCCAGTGCTTCTTCATCCGCTCAACGCCCAGCCACGGCAGGTGATAGCCCCAGGCCCCCACGAGGCACGGCACGAAGCCCTCGTCGGCCAGGTACTGGAGACGCCGGTCCGCCTGATCGAAGTACTCGGGCCGGATTCGGCCGTAGCCGTTCTCCCACGGGAAGCCGGCCTCGTTGGCCCCGCGCGGGTCGAAGGCGGGCATGTCGGGATACAGGCCGGCCACGATCTGGACGACGTTGAAGCCTTTCGGCCGGCGGTCGGCCGCCAGGGCCTTGAACTCGTCCGGCCAACGCAGGCGCTGGCACAGGCCCATCCACCACGTGTCGCCCAGCCAGAAGAAGGGCGTGCCGTCGGCGTGCTCGAAATGGCGGCGGTCCGCCGCCACGCGGATCGGCCCGTGCCGGTAGAGCGGATTGTCGCCGCCGTAGGCGACCACCTGCACCCGGCCTGTCGCGCCGTGCAACTTTGCGTTGGCCGCGTCGCTGCATTCCGTCCGGAAGGCGTGCACGCCGAGAACGGAGGAGCTGTAACGCACCTTCCACGCCCGCGCCCCGGCCCAGAAAGCGGGGACGCGGACTTCCCCGCTGCCCGGGGGCCGGAAAACCGCAACGACCTCGATCTCGTTGAACGGGTCGGCGTAAGCCTTGTCCGAGGCCAGCGCCAGCTCGATCATCCGGTTCGCCTCGACGCGCGGCTCCTCCGCCTCGGCAGCGTTCATGCCCCACCCTCCCCAACACGCCAGGAAGACCCAGCCGGCCCACCTAGCCCGACACCCGTGCCTCAAGCTCGACATGACTTCATCCCCTTACTTCCGCAGCGCCTCGATGGCGCCGTCGACCTGGCGGCGGAACGTGTTCCAGTCGTCCGGCCCGAAGAGCGCCTCGTGGTCGCGCTGGCCGAGCTTGAAGGCGGCCAGGCGCTCGCGGATCAGCGTCTCCCCCGCCTGGGCGGCGGGCGTCGCCGCCTTCTCCTTCGCCAGGCGCGCGAGCGTCAGCAGGCGGCGATAGTCGTCCAGCCCTTCGCGGTTGCGTTCGAACTCCAGGGCGGGCACCAGCTCGCCGTCCGGCGTGGCGCTGGCCCAGGCGTAGTCGTCCTCGCGGCAGTCGAGGGCGTAGTAGGGGTCGCCGGCGGCGCAGTTCCAGTGCCAGGCGATGCGGAACTTCATCTGGAACTGCTGTGAAGCTTTGTACATATAGTCGCCATAGGTCCAACGGTTCCCGCCGTTGTAGAACGCCCAGCCGGCGCCGGCCTCGTGGATCAGGTTGACCGCGTCTTCGTCGTGGCCGTTCCAGTCGGCCACGTGGAGCGCCTGGGAGAGGAGGAAGTGGGGATTGGCCTTGTCCTTGCCGCTGAAGCTGCTCGCCGCGGTAAACCAGGGCGGCCCCTGCGGGAAGGCCTTCCGGTAGGCCCGTGCGTTCTCGATGGAGCGCTGGAGGTCGTCGCCGATGGGCTCGTCGCCCAGGTTGTAGTAGACGGGGATCCACCCGGCGGCCTGGGCGTGCGCCTGGACCTTCTGGCCGTCGGCGCGAGTGAAATCCAGGACCGGCTTGCCGTCCTTGAAGCCCTTGTACGCGATGGTGGGCACGCCGCTGAACGTGGTGAAGCCGTAGTCGCGCATCCGGCGCAGGCTCTTCAGCACCATCCGGCTGTTATAGGCCGCGGCGGCGGGATCCTCGCCGTACCACGGGATGGAGATGGCGTAGCCCCACGGGCCGGCGGGGATGTCCACCGGGTCGAGCGCGCCGGCCCGGACGGTGAACTCCAGGGGCACCTCCGCCGCCCCGCCCTTCTGCGGCCGGATCGAGACCTTCCCCCTATAGACGCCGGGCCTGGCGTCCGCGGGCGTCCTGACCGTCAGCCAGAATCGCCGCGTGACGTCCTTCGGCACGTCGGCGACGCCGGTCGGCATGATCAACCGCGGGCTGATCGTGTAGACCGATCCCTCCATCGTCACGCGGCTGAGGCGGTAAGACACGTGGCCGACGTCGACGGCGGCGGCGGGAAGGGTCCCGCCCGGCCCCGCCAGGTCGCTCACCGTCACCGCCACCTTGCCGAGGTCCTTGAGCGGCACGAGGGCCAGCGTCACCGGCTCGTACTCGCCGGCGAAGGCCGCCGCGGCGAGGGGCTGGCCGACCTCGTCCTTGAAAGGCGTGTCGTTGTAGTACACGTCTTTCATGTAATCGCGCTGAAAGACGACGTAACCGCGGGCCTGGTCCTCGGCCGAGGGCGCCGGCGGGTCGCCCGTGGGGCGGTGGAGGATGCGCCGGAAGTAGTTGTCGAAGTGGAAGCGTCGCCGGTCTTCCGCGAACTTCAGGAACCTCGCGCCCTCGGCCGCCTTCTCGACCGGGAAGATGACCGCCGCCGAGACGCTGCACGCCCAGTTCTCGCCCTCGAATTCGAGGCGCAGTTGCCCGTCGGTCACGTCGACGTCGAACGTCTTCTCCTTGAAGTACGCCTTCTGGTACTTGTCGAAGGTGTTGTCGTCCGGCAGGTCCTCGACGTTCCAGAAACGGAAGTACTTGCTCCGGAGCGTCTCGAAGTCCATCGCGTCGGCGGCGACCTCCCGGCCCTGGGCCAGGACGGCCCGCTTCCGGTAGACCTGGTACTCGCCCCAGAAGCCGGAGGGGCTGTCGAGGTTGACGAAGACGCGGTACTTGCCGTTCGGGACGTCGACGGCCAGCCCGCCCGACTCGATGCAGAGGAAGTCCTGGTAGAGCGGGTCGGGCTGGAGGGCGTCGAAGGCCCGCCAGATCTTGGCGTCCTTCAGGCCGTACCCTCGCCCCTTGCTGTAAAGCGTGGCCGGCGTGAGGGGGGTGAAGCCTTCCATGACGGGGCTGGCGCCGGTGCCGAAATCGAAGGCCCACAGGCCGTCGAATCGCACCCGCGTCGCCGAATCGTCGCGCTCCAGGCGGATGTTGTCGATGAAGAGCGGCGCGGCCGGCGCGTCGCCGATGCTGAAGACGAGCCGCGTGACGCCGCCGGCGATGAGCATCCGGCCGGGCCGCGACTTCTCGCCCACGTACATCTGCCTCAGCGGAAGGATGAACGAGCTCGCGCCAGGCGGCACGACGGTCCCGTAGTTGACCCGGGTCCAGTAGTCGCGGGTGGCGGTATCACGGATCTCCACATAAAGATGCAGCGGATCCTTGGCCTCCGTGAAGAGGTCGGCCTTGAGGTAATCGTAGCCGGTCCAGTCCTGGGGCCCGTCCATGCAGACGTAGGACTTGTCGACGCGCAGGGCCTTCCTGCCCTCCGTGGCGTGCGCTTCGACGACCGTGCCCCCGTCGAAGGGGTTCTTCTCTTCGAACGAGGCGACGGGCTTGACGGGCGGGCCGGCGGCCGCCGCCTTCTTCGCCTCGAGCGCCGTGCCGCAGCCGTAGCACGTCTTCCACGCCGGCATGTTCCGGTAGCCGCACTCGGGGCACCGCACGGCGCCGGGGCCAAGCTCGCCCGGCGGGGCGATGGGCGATTCCTCCTTGTCGAGCACGGGCTTGGGGGTGAGCGGCACGTCCTCGCCCACCTTCTCCATCGTCACGTCGTCGATCCAGAAGTAGCCCGGCGCCATGAGGCCGAACGACGGTCCCGCCTGCTTCTTCTCCTTGACCTCGCCGACGTAGGTGAGCTTCGTCCAGCCGAAGGCGCCGTTCTTCTCGAGCGGGACGTACTTGCCGTCGAACATGAACTCGGTGGTCTGGTTCCAGATGCCCGTGCCGATGTCGAGGCCGCGGAGGAAGGCCGTGATCCGGTATCGCCCCGGCCCGACCTCCACGTTCTGGGCCGCGCGGATCTTCGCCCCGCTGCCGCCGATGAGAAGACAGGAGTGCGTGCCCGTGCGGGCGACGCGGCCGACGGCGAAGTCGCAGTCGCCCTCGTACTTCCACCCGCCCCACTTGGCGA
>JAPLML010000688.1 GCA_026387055.1 Planctomycetota bacterium
GCACCTGGAGCGGATCGCCGACCACGCGACCAACATCGCGGAAGACGTTATCTACATGATCCAGGGGCGCGACGTCCGGCATCCGCGGACGCCGAAGGAAAGGCCGCCCGGCCTGGAGGTGTGACGCCGCCGGGGTCCTCACCTACGCCCACAAAAGAGAAGGCCGCCCCCGAAGGGGCGGCCTTTCGTGCTGTCCGAACGGCGGCCGAAAGAACGTCCGGCTGCAGACCCTACTTCCTCCCACGACGCCGGCCGGCCAGGGCCGCCAAACCGCCCAAGGCCACGAGCGCCAGCGTTGCCGGCTCCGGCACCGCGCCCACCGGAACGCCGCCCAGCGGAGCGCCCACACCCATCCCGTACGTCAGGTTCAGGATCGTGATGTCGTTGTCGTCGCAGAGCCCGTCGTTCAGGAAGATGTCGCCCGTCCACCACGTGTGGTTCGGGCTGGCGCCGGCGTCATAGAACAGGTTCATGAACGTCACGTCGTTGTCGTCCACCACGCCGTCCAACGTCACGTCGCCGTTGTACGTGAGCTTCACCAGGACCGACTCCAGGTTCACGGCCACCGGCGTTACGTTGCCGAACAGCGGCCCCGTGGTGCCGTCGCCGAATCGCAGAAGCAGGTCCGGGGCGGCGTTGTCGATGCAGCCGATGCCGTAGGTGATCGCATTAGCCGCCGCCGTGCTCGAGGTGATGCCGTTGCCGTCCCACGCCATGCCGTTGTAGGCCTGGAGGATCCAGCGGCGGACGTCGGCGATCGGGCTCGTGCCGCCGGTGTAATCGATCACGAGCGAGCCGTTGGTGATGTCGAGCTTGGCCGTTGCCCCAAGAGCATCCTCGGCCATCCTCAGGCCGCGGGTCGTGCTGGTCGAGCGGTCAAGGCCGATCGACATGATGCCCTTGAGGTCGACCAGGTTGACGCCCTGGAAGCCGCGGGCATTGACCGTGGCGCCGGCATCAACCGTCACGATGCCGTTGACGACGCCGCTGGTGGAGGTGCGGAACACGCTGCCGTCGCCCGGGTCAACCGGTTTCACATAGTCAGCGGGGTTGGTGGTGCCGCGGCCCGAGGAGTCGTAGCCGAAGCCCATCATGTTGCCATTGCCGAGGTCAAACATCGCACCCGCGCCGCCGCCGCCGTTGCCGACCCGGGCCTCGAAGGTGTGCCAGCCGGCGCTCAGGTACCTCGAACCGGAGGAGGTAGGAGCGTACCACGCGGTGTCGGTGATCCAAACCTCGCCGTCAATCTTGAGCAGGGTGTTATCGTCAATATGCTCCACGAACGACACCGTGCTTGGCGTCGGCTGGTAGAACTCGCCCGTGTAGACCCAACTCTCGTCATCGCCCCACGGCGGCTTGGCGTTGGTCTGGGCCATTACCGGCGCCAGCTGAATGGCGCCGCCGGGGTTCGGTGTGTTGAGGTTCCACCAGTTGCCTGTGATGCGGCCTTCGAGCAGGCCAGGGACCCACACAGGTGCGGGCGCCGTGCTGGTGATCATGGTGTTCGGCATATTGACCGTTCCGGGCCGGGCGTGCAGGTTGCCCTGACCGGTCAGGTCGATGTTGCCGCCGTAGGCCAGCGTGCCGGCCGGCCCGATCTCCAGCGTGCCGCTCTGAACCGTCGTCGACTGGAGGAGGGGCAGGCTGGTCAGAACACTCGTCGTGCCGTCGGTGTGGGTCAGGTTGCGGACGCTGTTGAAGCCGACAGCGCCCGGCAGGTCACTGGTGAGCTTGACGCTGCCGCCCACGGTCAGGTCGGTCAGGCCGCCCGGGACCGAGGCGTCCACGGCGATACCGCTACGGATGTTGACGTCGCCGCGGATGGTCGGGTTCGGGACGCCGCCGGTGCTCTTGATCGTCGGGATAGCCAGGTAGGTCTGCCCCATACACTGGACGCCGAGGATGAGCGACGCATCGGTGCTCTGCAGCGTGGCGTTGTCCTCGAGGATGAACTCGCCCAGATTGAAGCCGTCGCCCTCGCCGACCGGCAGGCCGCCGTAGGCGCTGGCCGGCAGGAAGCCCTGCGCCCCGCGCCAGCCGAGCGTACCGCCGCCCTTGACCGTAATGCCTTCCAGGTGCTGCTGGACGATGGCCGCCGCCTTGCCGCTGGCCAGCCAGCCGCCGGCGGTGGCGCCGAGAGCGTTGTCGTCCATGCTGAGCAGGGAGCCGCCCGTCACGATCCACGACAGAAGCCGCGTGTCGTTCGAGGCCGGATTGAAGGTGTTGTACATCCACATCTCGCCGCCGCCGGCCTTCTCGATGTGGGCCACCGGCCGATGGTTGCCGCAATCGCCCACCAGGACGGGGGTCATCAGGTTGCCGTCGGGAAGGGTGTTGCCGTTGATATCGACATCGTAGAAGTCAAGCTCGGTGCCGGCGCCGATGGTGATCCGATACGGCCTGGTCTCGCTGGAGAAAGCGGCCTGGCCGAGGTTGTCATACTCCTCCTGGTCGACGTCGAGCCGGATGCCCGGATGGCCGGCGATGCAGTACCACGTGCCGCCCGTGCCGAGCCCGGCCGCCAACTCCAGCGTCGAGCCCGGATACATCGAGCCGATGGCCTGGTTCTGAGTCGGCCGGGCAACCGGGGTGGCCGCGGTGAACCTCAGCGTCGAACCCTCACGGACCTTGAACATGTTCGCCCGCATCTCGCTCGTAAGGCCGAGCTTGGAGGCGAGCGTGGCGCCGCCCATGATGTCCAGGATGGCGCCGTCCGTCAGGCCGGCATTGACGATGGTGCCGCTCGTGTCGAACGTGCCGCCGCCGGTGAGCGACGGCCGGGCCGTCGGCCCACCGATCGTCAGGCCGTTGGCTACGATTGTCTCGCCCGACGCCACGAACAGCGACGCCGCGTTATCCAGCGTGACGTTGCCGGTGAACGTGCCGCCCTTTTCGAGCCGCAGGACGCCGCCGCCGACGCTCAGATTGACCGTGTAAGCCAGCGACGCCAGGTCCTTGACGACCAGCGTGCCGTCATCGACCTGCGTGATGCCGCCGCCGTACGTGTTGGCCGACGGGCCGCCCGGATCGAGCAGGGTGACCTGGCTGGTGCCGACCTTGTGGAGGTTCGCCACCGCATTGACGAGAGCGCCGTCCGCCACGTCGGTGTTGTCCGACCCGCCGCCGCCGAGGACGTAGTCACTGGTGGCGCTCGGGAAGAGCGTGGCCAGGTCGAGGACCGTCAGGGTGTCGCCCGTACGGGCCACGCCGCCGCCCTGCATGTACAGGTTGACGGGGATCGGCTGGGTCCCGAGGTCGATCGAGCCGCCCGGATTGACATTGACCGCGAGGGCGGAGCTTACGTCGGTTGTGATGCCCGCGGCCCCATAGATGTCGATGTTGCCCTTGACCGAGACCGGACCGGCCAGGACGACCATGCCCTTGGCGATCGGATCGATGTTGTTGTACTCCGAATCGGCGTACGCGCCGAGACTCATGCTGCTGTTGAGGAACGTCAAGGCCAGGCTGTTGTTGGCCCCCAGGGCCAGAACGCCCGACGAAGCCGTCATATCGACCTCGGTGTACGGATAGTCCATCCGGCTGACGCTGTAGGCCGAGCCTTGGCCGATGGTTACCTTCTGAGGCGCGGCACCCGAGACCACAACGATGCCGCCACCGCCGCCACCGCCGCCGAGCGTCAGGGTCAGGATGTCGTTGCCCCCGCCGCCGAGACGCAGCGTGCCGGCGCCCAGCTTGACCAGGTTCTTCGCGCCGCCAACGTCGCCGGTCACGTCGCCGGCAACGACCACCGTGCCGGACGGAATCGTCCAGGTGCGGTCGGCCGTCATCTCAAGCGGCTCGGTGAAGATGAGCGCCTTGCCGGCGGCCACCGCGAACTGGGCGACGTTGCCGTCGACCAGGGCGCCGGAGGCCACCGCGTCACGCACGGCCGAAATCGTGCCGCCCGCGAACGTGATCGGCGAGGAGGTGTTCCTGTAGAGCGCCAGCGTGGCATCGGTGTTGACCGTGATCGGGCCGGACGAGAAGTCGACCGCCCGGAGCTGAAGGACCGTGCCGGCGTTCGACAGAACCACCGGGCCGGTGCCGAGGCTCGAGGCGTTGCAGGCCCGCGTCGTGCCGCTGGTGATCGTGGTGCCGCGCGAGTAGGTGTTCGGCGAGCAAACCGTCAGGTTGCGGTCGATCACCACGGCGGTGCCGCCCACCGCCAGGTCCGTCAGGATGGCCTGGGTCTCGTCGCCGAGGCCCAGGAGCTTGTCGCCGCCGCGGAAGGCGATGGTGGCGGCGGTGCCCGCGATCGGGCTCAGGATGCTGGCGCCATCGGTGTTGATGGCGCCGATCGAGGCGTCGTCGCGGTTCAGGGTCAGCGTGGCGCTATAGCCCGGCACGCCGATCAGGACCTTCTGGTTCGAGCCGTTGACGGTCCAGGCGACGTTGACGTTCAGGTCGACCTCGACCGAGTCGTAGGCCATCAGGAGCTTCGGCGTGAAGACCTCGTGATTGAGGATCAGCTTGCTCTTGTCGTTCAGGACCATGGTGCCCGCCGGGTAGGCGGCGTTCATCATCAGCTCGCCGCCGGTCTGGACGGCGATGCCGCCGGTCAGGTTCAGCGTGGCCGAAGGCTCAATCGCGGCCTTGCCGTACACGGCCAGGTTCGCGACCGACACGTTGTTGGTGATGTGGAACCGCTGCGAGCCGAACAGGCCGAAGTCGTAGCCGTTCCCCTCGTCGGTGACATCGCCCACGATGATCATCGTCTCGGAGGAGTCATTGACCAGGCCCGCCGGGCCGAGGAGCCGGATGGCCCCGTTGCCGCCGGTGCCGCCCACCTGGATGTAGGGGGGCGCGCCGAAATCGGTCCGGATTTCAAGGCCGGCATACGGCTCCAGCGTGACGTTGGGATAGAGGACGAGGCCCGCAACGGCGCCGCCGCCCCAATCCGCCTGGCGGCCCGACAGGACGCCGTCGACGTTCATCGGGTCGGCGTCGGCCTTGATGGTGATATCGGCCGCCACGGTGTTGACCAACTGGCCGCCGTTGCTGAAGCAGACCATGGACCGGAGCATGCGGCCATTCATGATGTCGACCTTCGTGGCCGGCGTCAGGGACTGGGCAAGGTCGCCGTTGGCCCCGCGGCGGACTTCGAAGCCGCCGCCGAGCCATTGCGCGCCGTCCCAGTAACCATTGATCAGGATGGTGCCGGCGCCCGGATCATCGGCCGTCGCCCACATCTCGATCGGGTACGGGCGGCCGTCGCCGTTGAGGCCGTTCGACGTCCGCTGGATCATGAGGGTGTTGCCGCCGAGGCTGAGGAGGCCTTCCAACCGCGTGGCGCCGCCGCCGGTGTTATCGAATGCGGCGTTGGCCATGCCGGTCATCGCCAGCCGGACGCTCGGCGTCGGGAAGTTGTTCACGTCTTGCTGGCGCACTTCGTTGATGTACAGCGTCTTCGCGGTGTCGCTGGCGGTCACGTGGATTTCCGGATTCCACAGGTTGCCGTCCATCGACACCATGGCATCGCCGTCTTCCAGCGTGATGTCGGCGCGAAGCAAGGCGTCCTCGAGGCGGACCTCCGAGTTCGCGTACAGGTGCACGTTGCTGAAGTACGCCAGGGGGTTGCCGGAGCCGCCGCCTTGATTCCAGGAGCGCAAAATGGCATCGAGGCCGGCGGCAGAGTCGACGATGTTGATGCGGCCCTCGAAGCGGTTCTCGTTGGTCTCGCCGCCGTTGACGGCCTGCTGGACGAGCAGATTCATGCGGCGCCCGCCGCCCAGGTTGATCGTCAGGCCGGCGCCCCAGCCGTTGTCGCCGAAACTGTCATAGTTGTTCATGCCGTTGTAGACGTACATGTTGCCGTCGCCGCCGCCTGCCCAGTTGATCGTACCACTGCCCGGATCGAACGGCAGGCGGCCCGGGGCACGGTTGACATCCCCGTTACCGAAATCCATCCAGCCGCTATCACCGATGCGGGTGATGGTGTTGCCGTTCAGGTTGAAGCCGGGCTGGAGTTCGATGCAGTTCGAGTTGTTCCAGTTGATGTTGGCGTTGGTGATCGTGCCGTTCAGGAACAACCTGGCGCCGCCCGTGATATTCAGGATGCTCGGGAAGAACTGGGTGCCGGTCACGTTGCCCAGGGTGTCCCAATCGTCCCGCGCCATGTAGGTGCCGGCGCCGCCGTCGAGGTACAGGTTCCTGACCTCAATCTCGGCATCGGCTCGCGTGACGTCGACAATCGCGTTGTCCATGAGGTGGACATTCATGAACACCGCCTTGCCCCACACGTCACTCCAAGGATCCTGGCGGTCCGAACGCAGGCGGCCATTCGCGCCGTCCGAGTTGAGGCCCTGGTTGCCGATGACGATCATGGAGTCCAGGACGTTGATGTTCCTCGGCGCCCCGCTGGCGCTGCGGTCGGCGAACAGGCGGACGCCGCCGCCGTTGTCGACGTTGATGGTGGTGTCCTTGCCCCAGCCGGCCTCGCCGACGGTGTCACTGGCGAGTTCGCCCCATAGCATGACGAACCAGCTCCGGCCCCAGTCACCCGACGGATTCCCCACGAAGTTCTCCAGGGTACCCGCACCCGGATCGGTCCGCACGTCGCACCAGCCCCACTGATTGCTGAGGGAGGCCTTGCCTCCGCCCAGATTGAAGCCCGGTTGCAAGTCGAGGGCATCGTCCGCGTTGTAATTGATGTTGGCGTTGGTGAGCTGGCCGGTGAACCAGTAACGGATGTCTTCATCCATTGTGAGCGTGCCTGGAGTGGCCTGGGTGCCCGTGACGTTGCGCATCCGCATGTAATCCCAGTTGTTCCAGTGACGGATGACCATCCTGTCGCTATTGGCGTCCGTGCCCTCAAGGAAGAAGTCCCACACGGACCACGTGTTGTCCCAGGACCCGATGACCGCCCGGGAGCCCGGCATGAGGTGGACATTGGAGAAGACGACGGTGCCGCCGTTGTTGTCGGGCATCGAATAGGAGCCCATCCCGTCGTCGCGAACGGCGCCCCACACGGAGTCTCCCGGCAGGGCCACGAGCTTGGTGCCCAAGACGTAGGTCGGGCCGGCGAAGGGCGCATTCGGCACGGTATTGCTTGTCGCGTCGGAGACGTAGACGTAAACCTCGGACCGCCACATGTCACCGATGCCGGGGCTGCCGCCGAGGATGGTGCCGCCCGCCAGGGGCGTCGGGTACACTGGCGGGTACAATACCGGGTCCGGGGTGGCCGGGGCCGGGCCGGCGCGGATTTCGAGACGGCTATAGCTGGCCCCCGGAATGCCCATCTGGGTGCCCGCCGAGTTGATCGTGGCGTTATCGGTCATGCTCGCGCCCGGCATGATGCGCATCCAGCTGCGAAGCTTCGTGATCGTGATGTGCTCGTTGGGATCGTCGCCGCCGATCTTCCCCCAGACATGCGTCCAGATGTCGTTGCCCTCGGCGCCGAGGCGGATCTCGCCGTTGCCCTTGACGTCCTGCAAGGAGAAATCGCCGCGGCCGTCCCCGGGGTTGAACCTGAAGATTTGCGACATGCCGCCGTGCTGCGTCGCCGACAGGCGCCAGTCCCAGTCGCTGATATTGTCGCGCTCCAACAGCAGGTTGGTGCCGTCATAGAGGTTGACGTCGTCGAAGATGACGCGGTTGGGGGCGCCCCCGTCGGTGGCGTTGGTCCGGTAGTAGAAGTAGCTCTGCGCGCCGGCGCCGGTGCCCAGGAAGCTGATCTTCTCCTGGACGTGCGTGGCGGGCGAATCGGTCAGGCGGCCCCACAGGGTCAGCCGGGCGCCGCGCTCGACGTCGATCCCGGTGCCCAACGTGCCGGCCCGCATGGCCACCCAGTTGTTCACGCGTTCCGGGATGCCCAGGCCTATCGGCCAGCTAGCCGCGTAAGCCAGAGGCCGTGTGGTGCCTTCCACGGTGATCTTGCCGCTGATGTTGAACGTATCGGCGTCCTCATTCGCCAGTTCGAGGTAACCCGACTTGACGTTGAGGTTCCCGATGTTGTTCGTCGCGCCCCAGAGGCGGACGCGGCCGTTCTGGGCCTCCTTCGCGAACTCCATGAGCTGGGTGCCGCCGCCGGTGTTTCCCAGCCCCGCGCCGGTGCGGGGCAGGAAGGGCTCCGTGCCCGGCGTGTAGCCGACAATGAGATCGGCGCGGGTGGGGATGAAGTTGCCCTTATCGTCGAGGACGGGGTTGCCTTCGCCGTCGCGCAGAATCCCGTTAGTCAGGTCCAGGTTCATGTTAACATTGAGGTCGTTCTCGGTGGCCAGGCGGACCGACTGGACCACGTTGTTGGTCTGGTCGAACGGAACGATCGGGCCGCCGTTGATCTGCCAGCCCTCGGTCCGCGGCGTGGCCAGGACGCAGCCGTCGCCCAGCTTCAGGCCGTCGGAGAACTGGTCCTGGCTGACGACGACGTTGGCGCCCGTGTTCTTGGGCAGCCCGGCGCTGTTCCACGCCAGGTTGCCGTCCAGGATGACCCACGCGCCGTTCTGCCAATTCCACGTGGCGCCGGGCTGCGTGAGGCGGTCGGCATGGTCCGTGCGGACCCACGCGCCGGTCTTGATGTTCCAGGTGCCGTACGCAGGATTGTCGGCAAGGTACAGGGTGCTGTTGGCCTCGATGTTGACGACGGACCCGGGGGCGGTGGGCGTCTTCATGTTCGGCGTGTCGATGGCCAGCAGGCCGTTCTGGACGGTGAGGGAGCGGCCGGCCGGCAGGATGCCGTTGCCGCCTTCGGCGAACTCGATGATCTCCTTGCCCATCTCGCCCGGATCGGCGCCCGACGGCGCCTTGCCGAGCCGCAGGAGGTTGCCGAACGAGCCGTTCACGACGCCAGCGAGGGTCAGCTTGGCGGAATCATCGCTGGTGATGGTGACGGTGTTGCCGGGGTTGGCGTTGATCGTAGCCTGGTTGAAGCGCCAGTTCTCCTCCAGGTGAATCTCGAAGCCCGTGGTGCTGTCTGCGGCCTCGGAAAGCGTGCCGGAGAAATCGTACGTGGAGACAAAGTAGTTTTGCACCCTCAGGAAGCTGGTGTCGCCCGGATCGACCGGGATCACGTAATCGGCCGAATTGGTGGTGTTACGGCCCTGGGGATCAAAACCGAAGCCCTTGGTCGCGGTCCACGTGTTGTTAGCCGTGCACCCGGCCCCGCCGCCGCCGTTGCCGACCCGCAGTTCGAAGTCGTGCCAGCCGATGCTGACGCTCCTGGCGCCGGAGGTGCTTACATTGCTCCAGTTCCCGTCGTTGATCCAAATGTTGCCGTCAATCTTCAGGAAAGTATTGTCGTCGATGTTCTCAGCGAAGGAGACCGTGGGCGTGCTGAAGTAGATCTGGCCGGTGTAAACCCACGTCTCCTCATCGCCCCAATGCGAGGCGTCCTTGACGTTTGTCTCGGCCATTTCGGGCAACAGTTTTATGCCGCCGCGGAAAGGACTTATGGCCGTGCCCGGGTTGGGGTCGGCTTGGTTGTTCGAGCCTGTCAACCGGCCTTCGAGGAGGCCGCCTACCGTCCGGAGGCCCTCATCCTTGACCGCCCAGGTCCGGTTGCGTCGTCACGCCGCGGAAGAACTGCCCGCCCGCGGCCAGGGCGTCGGCATGGGCCGCCTCGGCGCCCGGGTTCGGCGCGATGATCGCGCTCGGCGACAGGAGGACGTTCGGGTTCGTCTGGCTGTTGTAGCGCGCGTTCGTCAGGTCGCCCATGAGGCGGCCGTCAGGCTGGACGGAGATCGCATGGCCCACGCCGTCCGGCATCGCCGGCGACGCGGCGGCCAGGTTCAGCACCGACCGCGGCCCGACGACGACGTTGTTGTTCGGACCGAGGGTGTTCTGGTTCTTGGCGTTGAGCTGCGTGTTGCGGCCCAGGATGCTGATGGTGCCGAGCTCCGCCACCGAGCCGGAGCCGCTGATATCCATCGCCAAGGAAGCGAGGGTCAGGTCGCCGCCGCCCGTCATCGGGGTGGTCAGGTTCAGCTTGTAGCCGTCGGTCTGGTTGATGGTGAGCGTCTTACCGGCCGCGACCGTCCACAAGCCGTTGAGGTTGACCGTCACCCCGCCGATCGTGCCGAGGGCCGCTTTTCCGGCCAGCAGGCCGGCGCTCTCGTTGACGACGAAATTGCTGTCCACATTCATGTCGCCGCCTGTGCTGGTGACCGCGAGTCCGCCGGTGCCGCCGGCGGTCACCTCGACGGCGGCGCCGCCAAGCGCATTCTGGCCGCCGCTGGTTCCGACGACGACCAGGCGGCCGGCGTCAATCTGGAACTTTGTCGAATTCCCGTCGTTGGGGAGGGTCGTCTGGTCCGCCACGAGGTCGCTGGCGCCGGTCTTGACCACCGTCGCCAGGGTGCCGGAGTCGCGGTTGCCGTCGGTGAACTGGCCCAGGTAGAGCGGCGTGGCCGTGTCAAAGCCGATGGTGGCGTCGCCCGTGCCCGTGAGGTTGGTGGCCGCAAACTTCAGCACAGTGCTGGCCGTACTCCTGGTGACGGCCAGCGTCACGCCATCGTCGATCGTCAGCGTACCCATGCCGACGACGCCACTGGCGTTGATGGTGCCGCTGGCGACCGCGTTGACGTTGTTGCCGAGAACGGCTCCTAATGTCAATGTCCAGCCGGGAGCCCAGGTGAAGGTGGTGGTGGGCGTGGCTCCTTGGCCCGTTTGGGTGTCGACTGTTGTCCAAGTGGAGTTGTCGTTGCTGACCAGGATGGTCCAATTGTTGGGATTGCGTCCGGGCGTCACATCATTCGCGGTCGCCCAATCGTAACCCGTGAAAAGCTGGGCCGTGCCGAAATCGTAGGTCACGTACCGTGGGAAAGGACCACCCATGTACGATTTGGTGTTTAAGTTGTTATCCCAAAGCCCGGGGAGGCCTTGGTCTCCATAACTTCCTCCGTCGCCCAAGGCGATGGTCGGAAAAACGCGGCTACCATTTGTGGGGTTCGAACCGCTCGAATAGAAAGCCATTTCGGAATATTGGAGAGCGCTGCCAGGGCTATACTCACTAGCCACCGCGAACCTGTAATAGCGGTAGGCTCCCCCGCCCTGCACGTCCAGCGTGCCGCCGTTGAGCGTGATGGCGGCGGTGCCGAGCGATGACGTGT
This sequence comes from Planctomycetota bacterium, assembly GCA_026387055.1. Classification (GTDB taxonomy): domain Bacteria; phylum Planctomycetota; class Phycisphaerae; order FEN-1346; family FEN-1346; genus JAPLML01. The sequence goes on from JAPLML010000688.1 coordinate 11,046, forward strand.
TAGGCGCGCCGCCGGCGATCCGGAGGATGCCGCCGTTGATCGTCGCCATGCCGGTGATATTGTTCGGCGCGGCGACGGCGGTGTTACTGAGTTGGAGGGTGCCCCCGGCGGCAATCGCCGCCGTCAGATCGACGGGGTTCGTGCCGCCGACGCGGCCGGTGTAGACCAGGGCGCCTTCATCCACATTAAGCGTCACGGCGCCGCCGAGCGGGTTGAGCGTCGTGAACGTGGCCTTGGCCGGTCCCATCTTGGTGAACATGTTGGCGCCGGCGTTGGCCACCATGGCGCCGCCCGTGACGTCGACGGCGTTATTCAGAACGACCGGGCCGGAGAGGGCGCCCGCGTTGGCCAGCGTCGTGCTGGTGAAGGTGACCGCCGCGGGGCTGGTGTTGGTGACGTTCAGCGAGGTGCCCTTGTTCATCTTCAGGGCGCCCATGTTCAAGTTCGAGACCGAATCGGCGGCGAGGGTGGAAGGACGGGAAGGCCTGCCAGCCGCCGCCGGGGGGCATGTACTCAATCTGGAGGCCGGCGCCGCCGCCGCCCTCGTACCAGCCCACGACCATCGTGTGCCAGCCGACGCCCAGGTTGACGTTGCCGCTCTCGCGCCACGTCATGCCCTGCCAGTAATCATTGTACACCTGCTCCGCGCCATCCACCCAGATCTTGCTGCCGTCGTCGCTGCAGCTCCGGAACCGGTAGTCGCCGGCCACGGTGATGTTCAGGTAGGTGGTCCAGCGCGAAGCGACGTTGTCCCCGCCGAAGTTGACGTTGCTGCCGTTGATGTCCTTCAGGTCAATCCCGGCCGCATCGACGAACGGGTTGCCGCCGGTGTCCCAGCCCGTGCCGGGGTTCATGACCCTTTCATAGAAGCCGTATTTATAGGCCCCCGCGTTGTAGCTGGCGCCGCCGGGAGAGATGGGGTCGAAGCCGGCGCCGTTGAGGGGAAGCAGGATGCGGTCTTGGCCGATGCCCCTGGGGTTGGCCGGCCAGGCGGTGTCCGGCATGCTGCCGTAGAACTCGCCCTTGATGCCGGGCAGCCGCAGGATCCGCTGGCCGTGCAGGGTGGCGGTGCCGCCGGCGAGCCGCAGGAGGATCGTCCCGAGGTTGGCATCGGAGCCGACCAGTTCGCCGCCCGGGCCGACCACGACGGCACCCGTGATGTAGTTCTGGGCGGCGGCAAACTCCAGCTTGCCGTTGGTGACGGACGAGCCGCCGATGATGACGCTGTCGCCGGGCATGCCGACCTGCCCCGAGAGCTTCAGCGTGCCGGACGATTGGGTGATTCTGAGCAGGGAGACTCCGAGGTCCTCGTCCAAGGCGCCGTACAGGTCCGCTTGGATCTCGTTGGCCGCCGTGCTCGCCACGCCGCCGCTCTGGACGATCCGGGCGGCGGTCAAGGTGTGGGGGTCCGGCCCGGGTTTGATGGTGTAAGTCCCGGAGTCGTTCATCAAGTTCAGCGTGTGGACCTCCCGGTCGCCGTTCAGGTAGACGTCGCCGATGCGGCCGACGTCCGTGCTGCTGAGGGTCGCGGTGTCCGGCGCGGTGGGATAGCCGCCGAGGCCGCCGGATTCCCAGTTGGCCTCCATGTCCCAGGCTTGCGTTCCGCCGTCGTTGGTCCACGTGTACTCCGTGGCCTGAACGGCCGGCGCCCATGACAGCAGGCAAGCGATCGCGGCCACCAAGAGGCCCAGCATCTTCAGCGCGTTGTGACGTGACATGGCTCTCTCCCTGATCCGTGTTCCCGTCGGCCCTGTAACTACGAGCCTATTAAAATAGAAGAATGTCCTAACCCTTCCGGCCGCGCAGCCGGAGGGCGCTATGCTCGAAGGGCAACGACCGACCGTTGTGTGATGTGGACTCAAACGTTTTCCTAGATGCCAGTGCACCCAAAGAGGACCGGCGCGCTTGTCGCGCCTCCCTCTTTGAGCGTCCTATAGATGGAATATAGCCCAAGATTGGCCGAAGTCAAACGCGGCCAAGAAATTTATGTAACATTCCTTGGGGGGCAACTTGCGCAGTTTGCCTCTTTTGCACAGGTTATCCACGGGCGAAGTCGATGCCGAAGGGCCAAGAACCGGCCCGGAAAGGCCCAAGAGCGACTATCCTTGGAGGGCCAGGATGCCCGAAAGGAGGGCCACGGCGGCGGTTTCGATCCGCAAAACCGCTTTTCCAAGCCTGACGGGCACGAAACCGGCCCGCCGCAGGGCCTCGCGCTCCCCCGCCGTCAGTCCGCCCTCCGGCCCGACGACTATATTATATGTACGCGGCGCGCCCGCCTGGCCGGACACCGCCGCCGAGAACGGGCGGGCGTCCGCCGACAGGTCGCCGACGAGACCCAACCCGTCCCG
>JAPLML010000553.1 GCA_026387055.1 Planctomycetota bacterium
GGGGTTGGTCGTGGCGTTGGGCCTGGTGGCGGGCGCGACGCAGTATGCCCTTCTGCCGCTCATCCGGGCGGCGCTGCGGCTCGGGCCGCTCTCGCCGCTCTGGTGCGTCCTGATGCTCTCGTTCATTCCGACGACGCTCTACGCCGCCCTTGTGCTCGGCGAAACGCTCGGGCCGCTGAACTACGCCGCCATGGCGGCCGCCTTGCTCTGCGTCGGCCTGGCGTGCGTGGGGAAGGGAGGGTCGGCCGCCGGCGTGGGGACCGGGCCGCGCCATCGGCTGCGGTACGCGGCCATGCTGGCGGCGATGCTGATGATCGCCGCCGTCGCCGGCGCGTGCCTGAAAGAGCTGGACTCGCGGGGCGACGGGGCCGGCGGCTCGCTCCTGGCGCGCCACCGCGACGCCTACATCGCCACGCTGTACCTCGCCATCGCCGCCTGCGCGGTCGCCGACGTGGCGCTCACGCGGGGCCGCCCGGCCTCGTGGCGATGGACGCTCGGCCTGGGGCTCATGGCCGCCGCGGGGTCGCTGACGGGCATGTCGTTCCTGGTGCGTGCGGCCGTGCTGCCGGCGGCGGTCGTCTTCACCCTCAACAGCGTCTCGTCGATCGTGTTTACGGCCCTCGTGGCGGCGGCGCTCCTGGGCGAGAAGCGGACGTGGAGCTGGTACGCCACGCTCGCCTGCGGCCTCCTGGCCGTGGCGCTTTCGAACGGGGAGGCGATCGCGGGGTACATCCGGGGAGTTTCCTGAACTGTTGTTCATGTGCCACGGGTTGCTTGCCAACCCGTGGTGACTGTAGTCTTCCGACCTTATGCGTTCTCCGGCGGCTTGCAGAGCCTCTCGAAGGTGCGGCAGATGGCCTCGATGTTGGCGAGGGGCACGTCGGGCCCGCATTCGGCAACGAGCATCAGGCCGCCCTTCTTCAGATACAGTCCCTCGAAGACCTCGCCGACGTGGTCCTCGACCTGGCGGGGCGTCGCGAACGGGAAGAGCTGCCGGTCGAGGTCCTGGTCGATGCAGACCTTGCCGCGCGCGACCCGCCGCAGGCCCACCAGGCCGTTGGCCCGGATCTGCGGGTTCACGATCCGCACGCCGGTCTCGATGAGGTCCGGGATGATCTCGACGATGTGGCCGTCGGTGTGCAGGTACACGGGGATGTTGCGCTCGCGGCAGGGCGCGAGCATCCGAGCGTAGGAGGGCTTGATGAACCGGCGCCACAGCGCCGGGCCCATGGGCAGCGCCTTCTGGTGCCCGAGGTCGTCGCCGAACTGCATGATCTCGGCCCCGAGCGCGACGTACCGGCGGATGACGGCCGTGTTGTAGCCCTCGACGATCTCGATGAGCCGGCGGAGGCGAGGGTCGTCGGTGGCCATGTCGATCATCAGGTTCTGGAAGCCCCGCAGGTAGTAAAGTTGCATATACATGAAGCCATGCGGCAGGCCGCCGCTGGCCGCAAGGTCCCCGCGCGCCCGGGCCGCGTCCATGCCGCGCCTGACGTCGTCCCACGGCGGGCGCGGGCCGAACTGGTCGTCCTTCACCGGGTCGGGGATGCGCAGCGTCTCCAGGGACGCCCAGTCCTGGAGCGGATGGGCGACCGGGGCGCTGTCCATCCCCGGCTCGATGTTGTCCCACACGCAGCCCCAGCAGGCGGTGTGGCGGCCGCGCTCGTACAGCGGGCTGGCGACGCGGGCGAATTCGGTCTTGCCCTTCTGGAATCCCGGCCAGAGCCGCGGATGGGCGAGGACCAGGTCCTCGAGGGCCTCGCGGTGCCTCATCCACGTGGCGGGCAGGAAGTAAACGTTGCACGGCGTCCACTCGGGCCGGTCGAAGTAGAGGGTCTTGAGGTAGTTGACGGTCCGGCGGTTTCGTCCCTCGTAGGAGATCACGCGTTGCGCCTTTCGTTTCGTTGTCCGGACGTCAGCATAGCGGATGCCGCGCGCGGCCGCAAGTTTCCGCGGCGTACGGCCGGCCCTCGCTGGTACGGCCGCGCCGTGTTCAGCCGTCGCCGGTGTACGTGTAGGTGACCATGCACGGCCACGCAACAGCGCGTGGCCGTGCCACCCGGCTATCGGAGCAACGCCTAAACACGTACTCGCTGTACCGGCGACGGCTGAACGAGCGAGGGCAGGCAGCGGCGCCAGGTACGCCGGGATTTTTCGCTGCCCGTCACCCGCCCCGGGGGGGATAATTACCGGAGATCGGCCTGCGGTGCCGAACGAAAGGGACGGACATGGGCGCAGAACTCGCGCAGAGGGCGCTGAACTTCGTGCAGGCCTTCGTGCCGATCTTCTTCGCGGTCGACGCCATCGGCGTCCTTCCGCTCTTCATCGGCCTGACGGAGGGGATCGCGCCGGCCGACCGCCGCCGCGTCATCCGCCAGTCGCTCATCACGGCCTTCCTCGTGGCGGTCGGGTTCGTCGTCCTCGGCAAGAGCGTCTTCCGGTTGATGGGTATCCAGATATCCGACTTCATGGTCGCGGGCGGCGTGCTCCTGTTTGCCATCGCGCTGATGGACATGGTGTCGGAGCGGCAGTACAGCCACCGGGCGGTTACCACGATGGGCGCCGTGCCGCTCGGCACGCCCCTCATCATCGGCCCGGCCACGCTCACGATGGCGATCATCCTGGCGGACGTGTACGGCCTGGCGGAGACGCTCCTGGCGATCGTGGCGAACATCGCCATCGCGGGCGCGGTGTTTCTGAGCGCCGACCCCATCACGCGGCTGCTGGGCCAGCCGGGCTCGCGGGCGGTCTCGAAGGTGGCGAACATCATCCTGGCGGCCATCGCCGTGATGATGATCCGGCGGGGTCTGCCGGAGCTCGTGGCGTTCATCAAAGGGTAGCCGGGTGCCGGCTGGAGGTCGTGCGCGGTGGCCGATAAGCGCAATGCTCCCGCATCGGGGTGGCAGACGCTGCTGGCGATCAACGCCTCGACCGGCGCCCTGCTCGGCGCCATCGTCCTCGTGAGCATGGGCAGCGAGCTGTGGGGGCCGTTCCTGCCGAAGTACATGAGGGACGCCCTGGCCACCCCCATCCTGCTGATCGCCGTGTACGGGTCGTTCCGGGACCTGCTGGAGGCGATCAACTATCTCCTGGGCGGCTGGATCGCCGGCCAGTTCAACACGCGGCGCGGCCTGCTGCTGTTCAATGCGGCGCCGCTGGTGGGCCTGCTGGTGCTGATGCTGTGGCACCATCCGGGGGCGGTCTTCGTGGCGATCCCGTTCGTGTTCGTGTGGGACTCGCTGGCGGGGCCGGCGCTGCTGACGGTGGTGGGCGACTCGCTTCCGTCGGACCGCCGGGCGATGGCGTTCTCGCTCCAGGCGCTTTTCCGGCGCGTCGCGCGGATCCTGGCCTACGCCGTCAACGCGGGGCTCGTGTG
>JAPLML010000686.1 GCA_026387055.1 Planctomycetota bacterium
ACGGAGACCAGCCGCTCCAAGTCAAACCGTTCTTCACTTGTCAAACGCACCACGTATCTCTTGTTCTTGCCGATTCTCCTTCCCCGTTCGCGGCACCTCCGCGTGCCGCAAAGGAGATCGGCAATACCACACAACCAACAACATCAAATGTGAAGAACTACTAGTGCTCTGTTCCTCGTCATTCGAGGGGTGCCACGGGTTGCTCGCAACCCGTGCTCTTCGAGCGGCACGGGCTGCAAGCAGCCCGTGGCACCCATCATTCCACGGGTAACAGAGCACTAGCCGGACAAACGATCAGAACGCCGAAAACCTGCTTGTCGGGCCCCGAGGGGCAAGGTAGACTCATGGAAACTGCTGACGATGGCCGTCAGCGGAGAGTCAAATGGGAAATGTCGGATTAACCCATCCGATTCCGAGACGCCTCGAAAATGGACCCATTCTTGACGCATGTTATGACTTGCCATTGAAGGTCGGCTCCAAGTAATCTGGGAAGGAAGCGACCCCCCCGGTTGGAAACGGCCGATCAGGCTCGCCGTCAAAGGAACGTATTTTGAAATCATCAGCCGGACCGCTACAATGAGGGGAGGAGCAGAAATACAACTGCGGCAGCCCCTACATGAAGTCGAAGGCTGGCAGCGACATCGTGACCGTCCGCCACGGCTCTCAACCAATGACAGCCTGCCATCGGGGATCGACGATGAATCGACTGGCCGTGATCCTCCTGACCGCTTCAAGTTGTTACCTCCAGGCCCATGCAGACGAGACACAAGCTGTTTCCGTCGAGAAGAGCGTCAAGATCCCGATGCGCGACGGCGTCAACCTGGGGGCGACCCTCTACAAACCGAAGGAGATGCCGAAGCCTTTGCCGGTCATCTTCTGCCTCACGCCGTACGGCGCCGACTTCCAGGCCTGGCGGGGCCGCTGGTACGCGAAGCGAGGCTACCTCGTCGCGACCGTCGACGTCCGGGGGTGCGGCCATTCCGAAGGGACGTTCAAGCCGTTCGAGAACGACGGGCGCGACGGACATGACGTCGTGGAATGGCTGGCCCGCCAGCCGTGGTCGAACGGCAAGGTAGGCATGTTCGGATGGTCCTACCTGGGCTGGTGCCAGTGGAGCACCCTCAAGGAGTTCCCGCCCCATCTGGAGACCATCGTCCCGACTGTCTCCACGTACCCCGGAACGGAAGGGATCCCCAAGAACCGGAACATCTTCCTGCCGTACGTCATGTCATGGCTCAACGAGGTCAACCGGTGCAGCGGCAGGCCGTCCCTGGACAACGCGGTCTTCATCGAAAAGAAATTCGAGATGTACCGAAAGCATCTCCCGTTCAACGCGTTCGACAAGCTCCATGGAGAGACCTCCCCCGCGTTCCAGACTTGGCTCCGGCACCCCGCCGTGGATCCCTATTGGGACGCGATGAACCCTTCCGTCGAGGACTATGCCCGGATCGACAAGCCCATTCTGACGATCACCGGGCACTTCGATTCCGACCAGACGGGCGCCATGACCCACTACCGGCGGCACGTGCGGCACGCCTCGCCGGAGGCCCGGAAGAGACACTACCTGATCATCGGCCCCTGGGATCACGCCGGGGCTTCGGATTCCAAGACGATGAATGCCGGGCTGACGTTCGACAAGGCTTGCCTGATCGACAACCTGGCGCTGCACAAGCAGTGGTACGACTGGACCCTGAAAGACGGGGAGAAGCCCGAGTTCCTGAAAAAGAACGTCGCCTACTACGTGATGGGCGCGGAGCAATGGAAATACGCCGACAGCCTCGAGGCCATCCCGACGATACCGGTCAAGCTGTATCTCGGTCCCCCCGGAAAGGGCGCAACTCTTGGCACGTTGAGCAAAGAACGGGCCAGCCTGTCGACCTCCGCCACGTACACCTACGACCCGCTCGACACCCGCCCGGGCAAGCTGGAAATGAAAGAAGGAGGCGAGCCGGACTCGTACAACATAATGCAGACAAACGCCAGAAGCCGGCGATATGCCATGTCCGCGGAACGTTTCGGCTGTGGCCTCATATACCACAGCGACCCCTTCCTCGAGAGCACCGAATTGACCGGATACGTCAAGCTTGTCGCCTGGATCTCCGTGGATGTCCCGGACACGGACTTCATGGCGACGCTCCATGAAATCACGCCCGACGGAACGAGCATCCAGCTCACGGACGATGCCCTGCGCGCGAGATACCGGGAATCTCGTAGGGAGGAGAAGCTGGTCACACCCGGCGAAATCACCCGTTACGAATTCAAACAGTTCTGGTTCTTTTCGCGGCGGATCGCCAAGGGGAGCCGCCTGCGGCTCGTCTTCTGGTCTCCGAACTCCATTCATCTGCAGAAGAATTACAACAGTGGCGGGGTGGTTGCTGAAGAATCCGGAAAAGACGCGCGGACCGCACATATTACCCTGTATCACGACTCGAACCACCCGAGCTACATAGAGATTCCGGTGGTGAAACCTGAAGCGGACAAGGATTCCCGCGAAGCCGAGCCGTGCAGCATTGAGCCATATGAATGAAGCCGCCGCGACGGGTGGCCCCTGCCCAGGCAAGCGGAATGTCGTGCCACCTGCTTGCGGAGATCCGACATACCCACGCATGTTTTGACTTGCGGCAATCGCCCGAGAATCTCAGAAACCCGTGAGGCGTGACACACGCCGAAAAACCACCGTTTGATGAAGTGTCTCGGTGAATCCCTCTGTTTCGGGAATTGCCGTTGATGCCCGAACTGAGGGCATCCATTGTGGCCGGGCTTGTCTTGGGAGTAGCCTTTGCGGAGAAGGTTGAGGTGGATGACCGGTATGCGCTGCTGCCGTGGGAGGCGGGGCGCAAAGCACAACGGATGCGGACTATGATAAGCTGTGATGTCTTCGCCACAGGCTCTGACTTGAGCCTTCTTCAGTGGCGGCGGACATGGGAAGTGTCGCCTGCACGATTGACGCTCGAGCCGTCGCTTGAATACACAGCCGATTTGCTCAACGGCCTGCTTCCTGCTGTACATCCACCCACATCGTGGTGGGTGCCAGAAGCTGGGAAAGACCCTTCCGTCGAGTCGCTACGGCGGACGCGGATTCTGCGACAGCAAGTCGCTCTCGGCGACGTGAGGTCACCCGGGTTCTACTTCGAGGTGCACAAGATGGCCATGCAGGTGCTGCCTGCCAAGGACGCTCCCTTGTGGGCTGCGAACCTGTTGCCGACGGATGGGCAGACAAGTTGGGTCAGTATTGGCGCCCATGACGGCAAGGATCCCCAGGAGCAAACCGTGACGGCGACTGCCAAGCTTCACGGGGCAACTGCAGCCGGCGTTCAGATAGTGCCACTTTTCGTGAACCGCCTCGGCCATTGGCTGGGCTGCGCCGTGCGGATCGGTATGGCGCTGGCGACGGGAGCGACGGCGGGCCGCCGGTATTCGTGATCTACCTCGGCGACCACGATCCGAGCGGCGAGGATATGCTGCGGTCCCTGCGGGAGCGGCTGGCCCGCCTCGGCAGTCACCCGACGATTGAGAGGGTGGCGATCCTGCGCGAGGACATTGAGCGGTACAACCTGGCGCCGGACTTCGCCAAGAAGTGGGACACCCGCGCCAAGGCGTTCATCGAGGCGCACGGCGACGAGGCGGTGGAATTGGACGCCCTGCCGCCGGCGGTGCTGCGGCAACGGCTGACTGAGGCCGTTGAGGCGCGGATGGACCTGGGCGCCCTGGCGGCCGTGCAGCGAGCAGAGAAGGCCGACTTGCGGCGGCTGGACAGGGCGCTGGCTGCGGTTCCAAAATGACCGGGATTTTGTAGTTGACGAAGCGGCAACGCGGCGTGTAGGATGTTCAGCATGAAAGACAAATGCATGAAACTGAGCGACCAGATCCGGCGGGCCGTGGACGATTCCGGCCTGAGCCGCTACGCGATTTGTAGAATCGGCCCGTTCGACAAGGGCATGATGTCCCGGTTCATGGCAGGCAAGAGGGGCCTGTCCTTGACGACGCTGGACCGCTTGGCCGAGGTGCTGCGCCTGCGGATCGTGGCCGATGGGCCGGTGAACGTTCCGCCGCGGGAGCGCCCGGGCCGGAAACCGAAGTGCAGGAAGGCAGGCAAGCAAGGGAGGGCAGGGCCATGAAGATCATCACGTCGTCGACGCGATACCGGGTGACGGTGATCACCCGCCGGGACCGCACGAACCCGTTTCGACTGGAGATCCGCGACCGCCTGACGGGTGAGGAGCACCGCGAGGCCATCCGCGACCTGACGATCCGCCAGCGGGCCGAAGCCTACAAGCGGGCGGCGGCTCGTGAGGCGGAACTGAATGGCGGCGCCGTGACCACGAGGCCGGTGTCTTGGCCCGAGGCCCGGACGAAGGGCGAGGCGACCATCACGGCCGAGAGGCGAAGGGGCACCGCGATGGCTTACCGAAAGGGCCTCGATGCCCTGGAGCGCTACGCTGAGGACGCCTTGGTCCTTGAAGATCCATTCGCGGGGCTTGGTGTCGGGGTCTTCATCGGCAAGGCAGATCCCTGTCGCCCCCAGGATGATGAACGGAAGGACCAAACGGTACACGCCGGTCTCCTTTGAATGACGCTGGTCGCCAATAGTTTGCCCGCGTTCAGGTCCTGAAGTATAATCCTGGAAATCCCGGTTCAGACAATTGGCCACAAGGCCGTGGGCGAGTGGCGGAACTGGCAGACGCTGGGGTCTTAAAATCCCCTGACCGCAAGGTCATCCGGGTTCGATCCCCGGCTCGCCCACCAACGCCGGGCGTAGTGCCGGCTACAGCAGCTTGGTCGCGCCCGGGATGTAGACCGGATACTGGCCGTTCGGGCCGAGCTTGACCGGCGGCTCCATGTCGAAGCGGCAGTCCTCCGGTTTCGGCGGATAGAAGAAGTCGGACTTGGTCGCCTGGTCCCAGGTGACCTCCTTGCCGGTGTAGCAGCTCAGTTGCCCCATGACCGTGGCGAGGGTGCTCTTGGCCATGTGGTAGCCGCTGCTGAACGGTTTGCCGGAGCGGATCGCCTGGACGAGGACCTTATGCTCCTCCTGGTAGGGATTGTTGCCGGGGCCCTCATACCGCCACTTCGTCTCGCCCTCGATGCGGCAGCCCGTGAGGTCGCAGCGCCCCTTGGTGCCGAAGACGATGCTCGAGACCTCGTTATAGCACCCGTCGGTCGTGCGGCAGAAGGCGTACAGTTTGGCGCCGCTGGCGAAGTGGTACACCACCGAATGGTGGTCGAAGACGTTGCCGTAGATCTCGTCGACCATGGAGGACCGCCCGGCCAGCCCGTGGCACCTCAGGGGCGGCTGTTCGCGCATCGCCCAGAGCGACCGGTCGACGTTGTGCACGAGCGACTGGGGCACGTCATCGCCCGACAGCCACGCGAAATGATACTGATTGCTGCATTGGTACTGAACCTCGTTCAGCCCCGGGGCGCGTTTGTACAGGACGTACGGGGCCCGGAGGAAGTTCTCCTCGATGGCCACGATGTCGCCGATGGCCCCGTCGTGGATGCGCTTGACGGTCTCCTGCATGCCGCGGTGAAAGCGGCTCTGGAGGCCGGAGACGACGCTCAGGCCCTTCTGCTGGGCCAGCTCGCAGGCCGCCATGAGGGTCTTGATGCCGAGCGGGTCGATGCCGTGGGGCTTCTCCACGAAGACGTGCTTGCCGGCCTCAACGGCGGCCTTTGTGTACAGGGGATGAAACTTGGCGGCGCAGGCGATGAGCACCACGTCGACGCTCTCGATGACCTTCTTGTACCCGTCGAAGTCCGCAAAGCAGTGATCGTCGTCGACGGCCACCTGGTCCGGCTTCTTGGCTTTCAGTTGGTTGCGGCTGTTCTTGACGCGGTCCATGAAGAGGTCGCCCAGGGCCACCAGGCGGATGCCCGGGTCGACGCTCAGGGCGTCCATGGCGGCGCCGTTGCCCCGCCCGCCGCAGCCGACGACGCCGATCTTGATCACGTCGCTGCCTGCCGCATGCGCCGCGAGGTTGAGCGCCAGGCCGCCGAGCGTCGCGCCGGAGACGGCCGTGGCCGACGTCTTGAGGAAATCCCGCCGCGAGGTCCGCCTTGCATCCGCCGACTTGCCGGATTCGACCATGGTTGCCGCCCTCCGTTCATGACATGGACCTGAGGTATGCGTCCCGCCTTCGCTGGCGCGCCGCGGAACGCTCCTGCGACTATACCGTCGGGGGCAGGCCTGTCAATTGTTGTCTTGGAAAAGTGTTGCAGAACGGGACGGTCAAGCGAAGATGGAGCGGGGGTGAGTCCGGCCTACCGCCACGTCCGGCAGATGGTGGACTCCGAGGCCGAGGTCAAGGCGGAGCTTCAGGACCTGATGGCTATCTTGTCCGGAAGCGGCGCAGGATTGTAGACGGTCCTGCGAATACATGGGCAGAGGGCCTGTCGAGAGCTTAGTACTACAACGCCAGTTTGCGCGGCGGGTCTCCTGACCCGCCGCGTGAGTGCGTTCTCAGGCCCGTGGACGCGGGTCGACGCGCGGTGGGTCAGGAGACCCACCGCGCACGGCGTCAAGTGGCGTTGTAGTATTAGGAGCAGCATCCATGGCCGACGAATCCACGGTGGGTCTCAGCCCGGAGCGGCTGGCCAAGCTCCTCGCGGTGGGGGCCGAGGACATCCCGGATGCAGAGGGCCTGCCCCCGGTCGAGGCGACCGCCGAGATCCTGCGGGCGCGGCTGAGCAACCCGTTGCCGCTGGACAAGGCCGCGTTGGACTCCGTGCCGGCGATTCTCGGCCGGCCCTGCGAAGAGCTCCGGCCGCTGGCCGGCAGGCCGCTGGCGGAGATTCTCCTGGATCCGGCGGCCGATCCGACCGTGATTGCGACGCTCAAGGATTACGGCAAAGCCATGTCCCTGCGGTGGAGGGGCGGCGCCCTGCACGGCGCGGCGGTGGCGGTCTACTACGGCGCGATTGCCGCCGCGTTGGTCTGCCACGGCTGCAAGATCACGACGCACTCCTATCGCGGCCTGGATCACTCGTTCGCGACCCTGATCGGGAAGCCTTGGATGGCGCCTGAGCTGGCGGAGCTTTTCGCCCGAGCCCGCGCCGTCTGCGACGCGAGGATGACAAGATGATGTCCGCCACTCGCAACGGATCGCCAGCCGAGGAGACGATCATGGCCTCCCTCGCCGTGGCGCTGGCCGGTCAGGGCAAGCCCAAGCGGTAAGAAGGGGTCCTCATTCCCTGGTCAGTTGCCGCGGCCTGCGTCTTGCAAACCGCCAAGGGCTCGCTACAATAGTTTGACTGTTTGCCCTGTGCCTGACGCGGTAAGGAGACACTGAATGCTTCGCAGGAACCTGGTGGGTCTGGTGCTCGTCCTGGCGGTGGTCGGCCTTCTGGTCTGGGGGTTCGCGGCGGCGGCCGAANNGCATCCAGATCGGCATGCGCAACCGCGTCCTGACCGTGATCAGCCCCCTGGAGGGCACGCCCGCCTACCGGGCGGGCATCATGGCCGGCGACCTCATCATGGAGATCGAGGGCAAGAGCACCGAGAACATCCGCCTCGACCAGGCCGTCAAGACCCTCACGGGCGACCCCGGCACCAAGGTCCGGCTCAAGGTCCGCCACATGACCGGCGACTTGGCCGAGATCACCATCACCCGCGAGCTGATCGAGGTCCACACCGTCAAGGGCGTCAAGCGCGACGACAAGAACGATTGGGTTTACATGCTCGACCCCGAGAAGAAGATCGGCTACATCCGCCTCACGAGCTTCGTCGAGAACTCCACCGCCGACCTCAAGAAGGCGACCGACGCCCTCCAGAAGGAGGGCATGAAGGCCCTCGTTCTCGACCTGCGGTTCGACCCCGGCGGCATCCTCAAGACCGCCATCGAGGTCTGCGACATGTTCGTCGAGAAGGGCGTCATCGTCCAGACCAAGGGCCGCACGACGCCCCACTGGGACGCCACCGCCACCAAGGACGGCACCCTTCCGTACTTCCCGATGGTGGTGCTCGTGAACCAGTTCAGCGCGAGCGCTTCGGAGATCGTGGCCGGCTGCCTCCAGGACCATCACCGCGCCATCATCGTCGGCGAGCGGACCTTCGGCAAGGGGAGCGTCCAGAATGTCATCCCGCTGGAAGGCGAGAAGGCCGCCCTCAAACTCACCACGAGCAAGTACTACCTGCCGAGCGGCCGCAACATTCATCGCGACGAAGACATGACTGAAAAGGACGAGTGGGGCGTCATGCCCGACATCGTGGTGCCCATAACGCCGGAGGAGTACGTCGGCATCGTCCGCGCCCGGCAGGAGGCCGACGTCATGAAGAGTCCCAACGGCGCCCCGCCGCCGAAGCCGGACGGCGCCAAGTCCGAGACGCCCAAACCGGACAAGGACAAGCCGAAGACGGAACCCAGGCCCGAAACGCCGCGGAGCGAAGCGCCCCGCCGGCCCTCGGCCACCGACCTCGATGACGACATGGGTGCGGCCGACGGCGTGGTGGGCGCCAAGACGGCCAAGCCCGGCGAGGACCGCCAACTCCTGCGGGCCCTCGACGTCCTGCGGTCCATGGAGGTGATCGAGAAGTACCTCAAGCATGAGGAGCCCAAGCAGGAGCCGCCCAAGAAGGCCGAGCCCGCGAAGAAGGCCGCGTGACCTCGTGCCGGGTCAGCCGGCGGGCCAGCTTGCCGCGCGCCTCGGGTGGCCAGCGAGGGACAGCATCGCGCCGTTATGAGAATCCTCGGCATCGAAACGTCCTGCGATGAAACCTGCGCGGCGGTCGTGGAAGACGGCCGCCGCGTCCTTTCCAACGTCGTCGCCACGCAGATCGAGATCCACCGCAAGTACGGCGGCGTCGTGCCCGAGATCGCCTCGCGCGCCCACCTCGAAGCCCTCGTGCCCGTGGTGTCCGAGGCGATGGAAGTCGCCCGCCTCGGGATGGACGCCATCGACGCCGTGGCGGTCGTTTACCGGCCGGGCCTCATCGGCTCGCTCCTCCTGGGCGTGACCGCCGCCAAGACGCTCGCGTGGCTCCGCGATCTGCCGCTGGTGGGCATCAACCATGTCGAGAGCCACATCTACGCCGCCTGTCTGGAGCGCG
>JAPLML010000766.1 GCA_026387055.1 Planctomycetota bacterium
CGCCCTTCGTCAGCCGGCCCTCGTTGCCCGCTTCCATGCTCCATCCAAAGAGGATCATCGCGACGTTTCAGCCGGCGATCGCGACGAGCGCCGGGAATTCTGTGATGAAGCTGAGGTACGCGATGGCGACGATCATCACCGTCGACGAGAACGCGTACTCCACCCACCGCAACGGGTTCATGCCCCGGGCGAGCCACCCCTCGTAGCGGCCGCGCAGGAAGAAGCCGGCGGAGGCATGCGCGATGGCGCTCATCAGGAAGAAGCTGGCGATCAGGTAGACCAGCGGGAACGAGACGAGCATCACGCTCGACGGCTCGATCCCCCCGGTGAACTCGCCGTTCACGATGACCGGGCGAGCCGTCGGCACGACGACCTCGAAGAGCACGGCCGTCCCGGAGATCAGGAGCATCAGGACGAACTGGCCCCCGTGGGCGAAGACCAGGAAGCGGTTCCATCGGCTCAGGGAGCGTGCTCGCTCCGGGGCGATGGTCTTGGGGGTCGCGGTCGCGGCGGTGCCGGCGCTGGTCATCGACATGGCTTGGGCTTTCCTCCTGGCGGTTCAGCGTTCCCTGTCGGCCGCCGCGTCGCCCCGGATGGCGGCGCGGGCATCGCGGATCGCGGCGCACCCCGGGCGGATCGCGATCTGCTCCGCCGGCCAGTGCATGGGAGTGCCGCGTGAACTCTACGCCTTCCCCACGCTCGTCTTGGAAGGCACCCACCCCCGGCCCGGTCAGGCCGTGTCGCCGACCTCCACGAAGGCCTCGACCTCGAGCTCGGCGCCGAGCCGAGGAGGCAGAGGCGCAAGGCACCCCTCGAGCGGGACGCCGTCGACCACGAGCCGGGCGACGCGCCCGGTCACGCCGATCGCCTTGCGGACCGTGATGCGGTAGGTGGCGCCACGGAAGCGTCGGGTGGCCGTGAAGCCGGCCCAGACGGCGGGCAGGCACGGATCGATCCGCAGCCCGTCGTGCTCGGCGCGGATGCCCAGGATCCACTGCGTGGCCGCGACCAGGTTCCAGGCGGCGGTGCCCGTCAGCCAGGAGTTCTTCGCCTCACCGAACGTCGCCGCCTCGGGGCCGGCGATCATCTGCGCGTAGACGAAGGGCTCGCAGCGGTGGGTATCGCTGATCGACTCGCGCGCGGACGGGTTGATGCGCAGGTAGTAGTCGAGGGCGTGGTCGCCGTTCCCCGCCCGCGCCTCCCCGTCGCGGAGGCCGATCCCGGCCATAACGCAGATCCCCTGCGGCTCGATGAAGATCTGGCCCTCTTCGTTCTCGACCGAGCCGACCGGGCGACCGAAATGGTCGTACGCCCGCCGGAACCAGGCGCCATCCCAGCCGTGCGTCTCGACGACCGCCGTCATCTCCGCAGCGGCCTCGCGGTGGCGCGCATCCGATGCCTCGTCTCCGCGGCGCCGAGCGATCTCGGCCAGCTCGCGCGCGGCAAGCACGAAGAGACCGGCGATGAAGACCGACTCGGCGACTCCGCCCTCGCGGTTCTCGGTGGCCTGGAAGGACTCGCCCGGGGTCTCGGAGAAGCAGTTCAGGTTGAGGCAGTCGTTCCAGTCGGCGTGACCGATGAGCGGCAAGCCGTGCGGTCCCATGCGCTCGAGCGTGTAGCCGGCGGCCCGCTGGAGGTGCTCGTAGAGCGGACGCTCGGTGCCCGCCTCGTTGTCGTAGGCGACCGGCTCGTCGAGGATGCTCGCGTCGCCGGTCTCCTTGAGGTAGGCGGCGGTCGCCAGGACCAGCC
>JAPLML010000084.1 GCA_026387055.1 Planctomycetota bacterium
GTCGACGCTGCGCGACGACGCCGTGCGTGTCAGGAGAGCAAAAGCTGTGGGAACGCGGGTTCCCCAAGGCCAAAAGCGCCGGAGGCGAAATCGGGAAGGCCTCTTGACATTCGGCAGCCTTTCATGAATAGCGGGGAGCCGAAGGCGACCGTGTTGTCGAGTGACGGAGTGACGGAGTGACGGAGTGACGGAGTTTAGGCGGAAGGGTTTCGCTATGCTCGGTTGCCTATTGGCGCTCGTGGCCCTGGCGACGCCGAGGCTGGTCCTGGCGGTCATCTGGCTCGCGACGGACTGGTTCGACCGCGCCTTTGAGACGGCGCTCTGGCCGCTGCTCGGCTGGATCCTCATGCCCTACACGACGGCCGCCTACATGGCCGCCATGCTGAACAACGATCGCCAGGTGGGCGGGTGGTGGCTGGTCCTCCTGATCGTGGCGGTGCTCGCCGACCTCGGCTCCAACGGTTCCAGCCGCGTCACGCTCCGCAAACATGAGCGCGAGGAGATGTGACCACTAGTACGACGCCGCTTGAACACGTGCGCGGCGGGTCAGGAGACCCGCCGCGCTGTGGGGCGTTGCAGGACTACCGGCTGTACGTCCCCGTCAGTTTGGCCTGGCCGAGGATGCGCCCCTTCATGGCCGCCAGGAGCGCCTTCTTGTCGGCCCCCGCCTTGAGGTCCAGCGGCGCGTCGAGGGCGTAGAGCACGAAGTTATAATGATGCGTGCCATGTCCTTTCGGCGGCATCGGGCCGTTGTAGCCGATCTTCGGCCAACTGTTCTTCCCCTGCCGCGCGCCGCCCAGGCCGGGCGGCGTGTCGACCTTGGCGACGTTCTCGGGAAGCTTGCGCTGCTCGCCGGGCAGGTTCCAGAGGACCCAGTGGTCCCAGGTGCCGGCGGGCGCGTCGGGGTCGTCGCAGATGAGGGCGAAGCTTTTCGTCGCGGCGGGCGGGTCGCCCCATTCCAGGGGGCGGCGACGTGTCCGCGCCCTCGCCGGTGTACGGCTTCGGGATGCGCTCGTCGTTCTTGAAGGCCGGGCTTGTCAGCAAGAAGGTCATGGTCTTCTCCTCTCCAGTGACGGCCGTCCGGTTCTCGCAGGCGGTCGATGCCGGCACCAGGACCGAAAGCACGGCGGCAAGGAGGAACCGGCGGCTCCAGGCAGATGGGTTCGTGCGCATGACGGCCTCCTTCATCTCCCCCCTATGATGCGCGGAATGCCGGCTCTCCGCAAGGGAAGAAACGCTTAGTCCGTCACACGTGTTGTTGTGTGTTGAACCGGGTAGCGCGGTGGGCAGTCCTGCCCACCGTGCAGCAAGTGGCCCGCACTGGCCAGGAAACGCACGCGCGCGGCGGGTCCGGAGACCCGCCGCGCCAAATGGCGCTGTCGTGCTGAAGCGCGCCACTATAAACTTGCCAGCCCGCGGGCGGCCATCTTATGTTATATCAGGCCGGGGAGGGCAAGGTGAACCACGTCGAGCGATTCCGGGCGCTGATGAGCTTCCAACCGGTCGACCGCCTGCCGCGCATCGAGTGGGCCACGTGGTGGGACCAGACGGTCGAGCGGTGGCGCGGCGAGGGCCTGCCCACGTCCGACCGCTACGAGATGTACCGCGGCTTCGGGCTCGACCCGTACTACCAGTGCTGGTTCGGGCCGAGGGCGGCCACGTTTCCGGCGGCCCCGCGGCACGGGGCGGGGTTCGTGACGAGCGCGCGCGACTACGAGGCGCTCAAGGCGCACCTCTTTCCGCCGCCGGACGCGGCCATCGAGGCCCTGCGGCCGTGGGCCGGGCTTCAGCGCCGGGGCAGGGCCGTCGTGTGGATCACGCTGGAGGGGTTCTTCTGGTTCCCGCGGACGCTCTTCGGCATCGAGGAGCACCTCTTCGCCTTCTACGATCAGCCGGCCCTCGTGCACCGGATGAACCAGGACCTGGCGGATTATCACCGGCGGCTGCTCGAGGCGCTGGCGAACGTCTGCCGGCCGGCGTTCATGACGTTCGCCGAGGACATGTCGTACAACAACGGGCCGATGATCTCGCGGGCGCTCTTCGACGCGTTTCTCGCGCCGTACTACCGCCAACTGGTCCCGCTCCTCAAAGAGTTGGAGATTATTCCCATTGTCGATAGCGACGGCGACGTGGCGGCGATGGTGCCGTGGTTCGGGGCGGCGGGCGTCGAGGGGTTCCTGCCGCTGGAGCGCCAGGCGGGCGTCGACGCCGCGCGGCTGCGGGCGGAGCACCCGCACCTCCGGATGATCGGGCACTACGACAAGACGGTCATGACGCGGGGCGAGGCCGCGATGCGGGCCGAGTTCGAGCGGCTCCTGCCCGTCATGCGGTCGGGCGGGTTCATCCCGAGCGTCGATCACCAGACCCCGCCGGGCGTGCCGCTCAAAGCGTACCGCCTGTACCTGCGCCTGTTGCGTGAATATACGAGCATGGTGGGGCAGTAGGAGTCCGCCACACGTGTTCTCGTGAGTTGAACCGGGCAGCGCGGCGGGCAAGCGGCGGCCATGCCGCCCGGCGCTCGAGAGATACGAGCAAGCCGTTGCACCCTGCGGACACGCTCAACAGGTACAGGGAGATCCCGATGGATAAGTCGCTCGTCTGGGCGGCGGCGGTCAGCGTGAGCTTTCTGCCGATGCTCTATTCCCAACTGGCCCTGGCGCCCCTGCTGAAAGCCTGTAGTCCGCCGGACCTCTATTGGCGCCGGCGCCTGCGGCTGAACCTGATGGAGGCGAACCTGGGGATGTTCCTCAGCCTCGGCCTGGCGCTGGCGGCGGCCATGCTCCTGAGGCACGACAACCCGGCGGCGTGGCCGATCATCTGCCTGGCCGCGTGCGTGCAAGTTGTCTACACAGTTTTCATCGTCGTGCTGACGCCGCGCGACTGGTGGCACGCGCTTCCGACGGGCATCGCCGCCCTCTGCTACGCGGCGGCGTACGTGGCGGGCGGGTGACTCAGCTCGATCGCTCGTGTGGGTGACGGAGCGCCTTCTCGGGTGTGCCACGGCCGGCTTGTCCGGCCGTGCCGCCATGCCGGGAACACGGCCGGACAAGCCGGCCGTGGCACGCCCGAACATTGCAGCGTGTCGGGCGGCAGCATTCCAAATTCCTCCGGCGTTTGTAATTGTCATGGCGGCCCGTCTGTGTCAGGATGGTGCGAGTGGAAAGGGGATGACGCATGAAATCCAGCGAGGCCATCCAGCAGGCCGTCGAGGGTGTCGGCGTCAAGAAGGTCGCCGCCGCCATGAACGTGTCCTCGTCGCTGGTATATAAATGGTGCGAGGGGGCCGGGGAGGGAACCGCCGCCGACGCGAGCGGCGCCCTGAACCCCCTGGACCGCGTGGCCGCCCTGTGGGACTCCACCCAGAACGTCGACCTCATCGACTGGCTGTGCCAGCGGGCCGGCGGCACGTTCGTGCCCAATCCGTTCCGCGACATGGACGTGAACGCCGAATACGTTGAGCGCACGCAGAAGATCGTGAGGGACTTCTCGGAGCTTCTGGCCGCCGTCTCGCAGTCGATGATCAACGACGGGCGCGTGGACCGCGAGGAGGCGGAGCACATCCGCCGGCACTGGCAGATGCTCAAGCGGCACGCGGAGTCGTTCGTCCTGGCCTGCGAGCAGGGCCTGTTTGATCACAGCGACGGCGCCACGGGCGGCCAGGAGCGCCCGAAGCGCAAGTAGCGCCGCCGGCATGCGCTTGCCGGCGGCTTGTGGACATCCGTATAATCCGGCTTCGGAGTGCCGCCGGCGGCGGCCACGGAAAGGAGACACATCATGACTATGGTGAGTTGGGGCATCGCGTGCGTTGTGCTGGCGGGGCTGGGCGGGCTCATCCTGGTGGTGGGCCTGTGGCTCATGTTCACCTACAACGGCCTCGTGAACCTGCGCAACCAGGTCAAGAACGCCTGGAGCCAGATCGACGTCCAACTGAAGCGCCGCTACGACCTGATCCCGAACCTCGTGGAGACGGTCAAAGGCTACGCCTCGCATGAGCGCGAGACCCTCGAGCGGGTCATCAAGGCCCGCCAGGCGGGCATCGACGCCTCGACCGTCAAGGACCAGGCGGCGGCCGAAAACATGATCGTCGGGGCGCTGCGCCAGCTCTTCGCCCTCTCCGAGGCGTATCCGAACCTGAAGGCCAACGAGGGCTTCCTGGCCCTTCAGGAACAGCTCGCCTCGACCGAGAACAAGATCAGCTTTGCGCGGCAGTACTACAACGACACCGTGCAGGCGTTCAACACGCGGCAGCAGCAGTTCCCGGCGACGCTGGTGGCCTCGATGCTGGGCTTCCGGCCGGCCGACTTCTTCGTGATCGAGGACGCCACCGTCCGCGAGGTGCCGAAGGTGAAGTTCTAGGCTGGTAGGGCGCGCGGAAAGCGGGTGCGCGGCGGGTCAGCAGAACCGTATGTGTTTAGCGCGTTGCTTAGATAGCCGGGTGGCACGGCCACGCGCCGTTGCGTGGCCGTGCAGGGTCACTTGGGCGAGCAAGCACGGCCACGCAACGGCGCGTGACCGTGCCACCCAAGCCAGACAAGTGTGGAGTGCAGCAGCAGGCGGTGAAAGGTCGATTTCATGCCCATGACGCCGCGCGAACGCTGGCTCGCGCTCCTGGCGGGCGAGAAGCCCGACCGCATCCCGACCGATTACTGGGCCACCGGCGAGGTCACCGAGCGGCTGCTCAGGGACCTTAAGTGCGCGGACGCGAACGAGCTTTACCGCAAGCTCCACATCGACGGGGTCCATCACATCGGCGCCCCGCCGACCGTCTCGCACCATCCCGATGATCCCGAGGCTGACCTCTGGGGCATCCGCCACCGCGACATGAACTACGGCGCGGGCACCTACAGCGAATTCGCCAGCCGCCCGCTGGCCGGCGTCAAGACCGTCAAGGATGTCCATGCGTTCAAGTGGCCGAGCCCCGAGGACCACGATTGGGAGGCCTTCCGCGACCAGGTCCGCCGCCTGCCCGGCGACCGCATCGTCCGCTGCGGCGGGTACGAGCCGTTCCTCCTCTATTGCGGCATGAGGGGGATGGAACAGGCGATGATGGACCTCCTCACGGAGCCCCAGATCGCGGAGGCGATCCTGGGGCACCTGTTCGAGTATCACTACCGCCTGAACGCCCGGATGTTCGAGATCGGGCGGGGGCGGATCGACCTCACGTACGTGGCGGAGGACCTCGGCGGCCAGACGGGCCTCTTGATGGGCCTCGAGCAAATCCGCCGGTTCCTCCTGCCGAACCAGAAGCGGATGGCCGACCTGGCGCGCCGCTGCGGCATCCACATCATGTATCACACCGACGGCGCGGCCCGGGCGGTCATCCCGGACCTCATCAACGTGACGGGCATCGAAATCCTGAACCCGATCCAGTGGCGATGCCCCGGCATGGAGCGCGAGGGCCTGGTGCGCGACTTCGGCGACAGGCTCGTGTTCCACGGGGCGGTCGATAACCAGCGGACGCTGCCGTTCGGGACGCCCGACGACGTGCGGGCCGAGGTGCTCGACAACATCCGCCTCTTCGCCCCGGCCCGGTGGATCTGCGCCCCGTGCCACAACCTTCAGACCGTTTCGCCCACAGAGAACATCGTGGCGATGTACGAGACGGTTTACGAGTACGGGCGCCTGTAGTATCGGGTGGTGGAGCGCGGCGGGTCAGGAGAGCCGTACGTGTTTAGCGTGGGTGGCACGGTCACGCGCCGTTGCGTGACCGTGCTTGCTCCCCCACGTGACCTTGCAGGGCCACGCAACGGCGCGTGGCCGTGCCACCCGGCTATCCGGAATGACAGGCTGAACACGTACGGAGAGCCGCCGCGCACGAAGGACGAACCCGGCGCTTGCGCCAATATATGTTGCGATAGGTGAACCATGGCCCAATTCGAAAG
>JAPLML010000475.1 GCA_026387055.1 Planctomycetota bacterium
CGTATTCGACATGCGCCCCGTCGGCCTTCGCCTTCGCCCCGACGATGCGACCCTCGGCGCCCCGCCCGTCATCCGCCTGATGACCACCGGAGGCGGGCACACCGGGGCCGACATTATCATCATCGGCCTGACGAACGACGATGTGCCGAACACGACCGGCCTGTACCTCGACGCCGGCGCCGCCGGCAACATCCGCCTCGGTGCCGTGGGCGGCCTGGCGACGGTCGCAAGCGTCGCGATCGCCAACGCCCAAACGGTGGACCTGGGTGCCGTGACCGCCGGCGGGTCGCAGGGGATCAACCTGAATGCCAACGGCCCTATAAACCTCACCGGCGGTCTGACGACCTTCGGGAGCCCCATCATCATCCAGGGCATCGTCGTCGTGGGCGGGCCGACCCTCACCCTGGACACGACCTGCGCGAGCAGCATCGGGGCCTGCATCTCCATCACGGTAACTGTCAACGGCATCCAGGCAAAGACCACAATCCTGGTCCTGCGTGACGACCGGCGGGGCGGTCAGTGTGCAGGCCTCGACGCTGAACGTGAACGGCGCGGTGTCGACCGGCGGCGGCAACGCTACGCTCAATGCCGGCACCGTGACCCTGAGCGCTCCGATCAACACCGGCGGCGGAAGCCTGAGCGGCAGCGCCTCGACCGTGAACGTGAGCACCAGCGGCAGCATCCAGAACGGCGCTGACGTCGCCTCCTCCGGCGCCATCGTCAACATCACCGGCGGCACGTACAACGAGGACGTCACCGTCTTCACCGCCCTCACGACGAAGTTCTCGGGCGACACGACCCTCGGCGGGACGCTGGACATCAGGAACAACGTGGACCTTGACGGCGCCGCCACCTACCTGGCGTTGAACGCCCTCGCCGTCACCAGCGAGGCCAAACTGGACGTGAATGGAATACCCGTGTACGTCGGCGGCGACGTCGAGACCACGCTCGGCGACTGGATTTCCGACGGCCGGCTTTTCAGCACCACGTGGGGAGCCAGCATCAAGGCCAGCTACCGCGAGAGTCTGGACCGCACCGAGGTGACCCCGGAGCCCGCAACGCTCGCCCTCCTGGCGCTGGGCGGACTGGCTATCCTGGGCCGAAAGCGGAGATAGCGGGACCTCGGCAACCTTCCGCGGAAGGGTAGTCGAAATGCCGCGGCGTTGCCTCGGCCTACAGGTCTCCCACGTACGGGTCACCCCTCCGCCTTCTTCTCGGCGGCCATGTGCTCGGCCAGTTGAAGCTGGATCTCCTTCAGGTCCTTCTGGATCGTGATGCGGGAGTGAACGATCCAGAACCAGAGCTTCATGAGCACCTGGAGTTCCATGGCGGCGAAGAAGATGATGCCGTAGATCACGTATTCCCTGGCAAGGGTGGCGGACATGAACCCGACCATCGCCACCACGAACCCAACCGTGCTCAGGCCGATCGAGACCCAGGTCAGGATCTTGGCCACGAGGAGTTTGTTCTCGAACATGCGCATCGCCTCCTTCTTGAGTGCCTCAGCCTTGTCGCCCATCGCGGGCTGACCGCCCAGGGCATCCCGCAACCGTCGGTCGAAGTCATTCATGGCCGCCGCCCTCCAGCCTCTCGCGCAATTGCTCCCGGGCATGGAACAGGCGCGATTTCACCGTGCCTTCCGGAATGGCGAGCACCTGGGCGATCTCCGCCAGGCCGAGCCCCTCGCCGTAGTGGAGCGACACGATCGCCCGGTGATCCTCCGGCAACCGGGCCACCGCCTGGCGGACGGCATCGTGATCATCGGAAGTGCCCGCCGGCGGCGCCTCCGGCCGCGTTTCCTGGCCCAGATGCTCGGCGGCGCTGCGCCGCTGCTGCTCTCGCCGCACCCAGTCCACGCAGCGGTTGGTGCAGATGCGGTACGCCCAGCCCGGAAATGCCGCCGCATCCTGAAGCCCCCGCAGGCCGCGGACCACCGCCATCCAGGTCTCCTGCACGGCGTCCCAGGCGGCCGCGTCGTTGCCGGTCATACGGAAGGCGTGGCGCCAGAGCCGCTCCTGCCAGCGGGACACCAGGCGCTCGAAGGCCGCGCGGCTCCCTTCCTGGCATTCCAGGACCAGCAACTCGTCGGCGATCTGCTGCGGCGTCTTGGCCATGGCGTTGCACTAAGGTCGCACGAAAGGGGCGGGCGGTTCAATCTTTTTCGCACACCTTGACGCCGCCGGGCGGGCGGGGTAAGCTTTGGGGTTCAGTATCGTGGAGTTATTCTGCGCATGCAGCGAGTCATTGAGGTCAAGGGCGCCCGGACGCACAACCTCAAGGGGATCGACGTCACGATCCCCCACCGGGCCCTCACGGTCGTGACGGGGGTCAGCGGGTCGGGCAAGTCCAGCCTCGCGTTCGACACCCTGTACGCCGAGGGGCAGATGCGGTACGTCGAGTCCCTCTCGGCCTACAGCCGGCAGTTCCTGGAGCAGATGGAGCGTCCGCCGGTCGACGCCATCACGGGCCTGCCGGCGGCGATCGCCCTGGAGCAGCGGAACACGGTCAAGAACGCCCGCTCGACGGTCGGCACCGCCACCGAGATCGCCGACTACCTGCGGCTGCTCTACGCGAGCATCGGCGAGACGGTCTGCCCGACGTGCGGGGTGAAGGTGGTCAAGAACACCGTCGCGGGGGCGGTGGACCAGACGCTGACGCTTGCGCCGGGCTCGCGGCTCTTGGTGATTGCGCCCGTGGTCAGGACCCCTTCGGCAGATCCTGCGCAGGCGCGGCCGTGGGACAGCCTGCGGCGGGAGCTGGAGCGCATGGGCTTTTTGCGGCTCTACCTCGGCGGGAAGATGGTCGAGGTCGCCGAGGTGGCCGACGCCGACCTGCCGGCGGAGCTGGAGGTCGTCATCGACCGCCTCGTCCTCGAAGATCCGCCTGTCCAGGGCCGGTCGCGCCTGGCCGAGGCGCTCGAGTCGGCGTTCAAGGCGGGGCACGGGCGGGCGGTGGTCGCTGTGCTGGACGAGGCGATGGCTGAGACGCGGCGCCTGCGCTTCGACATCCGCTTCAACTGCACCCAGTGCGGGCGCGAGTTCCCCGAGCCTGACCCGCAGCTCTTCTCATTCAACAGCGCCGTGGGCGCCTGCCCGACGTGCGAGGGGTTTGGGCGCGTCAGCGGCCTGGACCCGGACAAGATCATCCCCGACCCGCGGCGGAGCATCGACAACGGGGCCATCACGTGCTGGCAGACGCCTGCCTACAAGCACCTGCACCGTGAGTGCCGGCGGGCGTGCCACGCGGCCGGCATCCGGACCGACGTGCCCTACGTGGACCTGCACGAGCCGGCCAGGCGGTTCATCTGGGAGGGCGACGGCCTCGGACACGAGAACGGATGGGTCGGCATCCGCGGGTTCTTCGACTGGCTCGAGACCAAACGATACAAGGTCCACGTGCGGGTCATGATCGCGCGGTATCGCGGCTACTACCCCTGCCCCACGTGCGGGGGGCGGCGGCTGCGGCCGGAATCGCTCAACGTCCTGGTGGCCGGGAAGCGCCTGTCGGACCTCGTCCTGCTGCCGGTGAAGGACCTGCGGGCGTGGTTCACGGCGCTGGCGCTCTCGGCGGAGGACCAGGAGAAGGCGGCGGTGCTCCTGCGCGAAATCCGCAACCGCCTGGCGTACCTCGACGACGTGGGTCTCGACTACCTGACGCTCGACCGCCAGACGCGCACGCTCTCGGGCGGCGAATCGCAGCGGATCAACCTGGCGGCGGCGCTCGGGTCCAGCCTCACCAACACGCTCTCCGTGCTCGACGAGCCGACCGTGGGCCTGCACGCCCGCGACACGCGCCGCCTCATCGGCATCCTGCGGAGCCTCATCGGCAAGGGGAACACCGTGGTGGTGGTCGAGCACGACCCAGAGGTGATCGAGGCGGCCGACCACCTGATCGACCTCGGCCCCGGCGCCGGCGAGGCGGGCGGGCAGGTCATCTTCCAGGGCCCGCTCGCGGACCTGCGGCAGTCGGAGACCTCGCAGACGGCCGGCCAGATGCGGACGCACGCCGCCCGCGCGATGGCCCCGTACGCCCGCCGCGCGAAGGGATGGATCACCATCGCCGGCGCCCGGCAGCACAACCTCAAGGACCTGACCGTGCGCCTCCCGCTCGGCGTCCTCTGCGCGGTGACCGGCGTGTCGGGGAGCGGCAAGACCACGCTCGTCCACTCGTGCCTCTACGGGCAGTTCAAGCACCGCCTGGGCGAGACCGTCGAGGACGTGGGCGCGGTCGATGGGCTGGAGGGCCTCGACGAGGTGGACGACCTGGTCATGGTCGACCAGTCGCCCATCGGCCAGAGCACGCGCTCGAACCCCGTAACGTATGTCAAGGCGTATGCGGCCATCCGCGGCCTCATGGCCGACACGCCCAAGGCCCGCCTGGCGGGGATCACGGCGGCCGACTTCTCGTTCAACGTCGTCGGCGGGCGGTGCGAGGTCTGCAAGGGCGTCGGCACCGTCACCTACGACATGTACTTCATGGCCGACGTGACGGTCGTGTGCCAGGAGTGCGGCGGCAAGCGGTTCAAGAAGAAGGTCCTCGATGTGCGGTGGAACGGGAAGAACATCGACGACATCCTCGACATGACGGTCGACGCCGCGATGGCCCACTTCGCCGAGCACGAGGGGGTGACGATCCACCTCAGGCCCCTCGTGGACGTGGGCCTGGGGTACCTGCGGCTGGGGCAGAACACCGCGAGCCTCTCGGTCGGCGAGGCCCAGCGCCTCAAGCTCGCCTCCTACCTGGCGGCGCCGCGAAAGGGCGAGCACTACCTCTTCATCTTCGACGAGCCGACCACCGGCCTCCACATGGCCGACGTGCAGGTGCTCCTCAGGACCTTCCACCGGCTGGTCCACGCAGGGCACAGCCTGCTGGTGATCGAGCACAACCTGGACTTCATCAGCCAGGCGGACTGGATCATCGACCTCGGGCCGGAAGGCGGCGAGGCGGGCGGGAACCTGGTCGTCGCCGGCCCGCCCGACAAGGTGGCGGCGTGCGACGGCTCTTATACGGGTCAGTTCCTCCGCCGCCGGATGGCCGAGCGGGCGGTGTAGGGCGCGGCATGCCGTGCCGCTGCAAGGCCCGTGCGCCACCCTCACTACTCGCGCACATGCCTCCGGAAGAAAGCAGCAACCTGCTCTTTCGCGACAGTGCCGTCCGCCACGCCAACGGTCAGTTGCTGGAGTTCCTCGTTCGTTGCGGCAAGCGCCAGACCGTTGAGCCGTAAGAAAATCTCCGCCGAAGCCAGTGCCGTCCGCTTGTTCCCGTCCAGGAAGGCATGATTCTTGTACAAATGGAAAAGGTAAGCCGCCCCCTTGGCAGCCATTCCCTTGTGCAAGTAGTCGCCACCGATCCGCGCGGCAGGCATCATCGCGGCCGACTCAAGCAGGCCGCGATCGCGGACGCCCAAGCCGCCCCCGAACTCCTCGATCATTCGCCGGTGGATGGCCATCACGTGCTCCGTCGTCAGGAAGATCACCGGGCGGGTCATCGGGCCAGCCGCCGCAGGACTTCGCGCCGATCGGCGACCACCCGGTTCAAGCAGGCCTCAAACCGCTCTTTGTCGACCGCACGCGGGGTCACCGGGGTGACGATCAGGGATCCGTTGTCCACCGTCAACTGCACCTCGCCGCCTTCATCGAGCCCGAGAAGCTCCATGATCGCCTTGTCCAGGAGCAAGGCGTTTGAATTGCCGACCTTCCGGATGTGCTTGACCATGACTCACTCCTTACCGTAGCACCAATGTTATACCGTATCGGCAGGGCGCGTCAAGTCCTGAAGGAAATCACGACTCTTCCATCTTCACGACCTCGCCCGTGTCGCGGCTGCGGATGGCGGCGCGCGGGTCAGGTTCGGCAGGTGCTGCGACTGGGCGATGCCTCCCGCCCCAATCAATCCGAAGACGGCTCGTTCCATGGAATCCCCCCAGCGGCGCTACTTGCACTTCCGGAAGAGCGCTATGACTTCTCGCGCCATGTGCCACGGCCGGCTTGTCCGGCCGTGTTCCTGGCATGACGGCACGGCCGGACAAGCCGGCCGTGGCACACAGCTATCAAGAGCAACATGAACCTTCTGGAAACGGCGTTACTTCCCCTGCCACTTCGCGGCGGCGCCGATGCAGTAAAGGTGGCTCGCGGTCCGGATGAAGATCTGCCCGCGGGAGACGGCGGGCGAGGCGCGGCACGGCTCGCCGAGGGCGTTCTTCGCCACAAGCTCGAACGCCGGACCCGCCTTGACGAGGGTCGTCGTGCCGTCGTCGTCGAGGAAGTAGAGGTTCCCGGCGGCCGAGACGGGGCTCGGGCTCACGTGCCGCGCGATCGGCTGTTGCCACACATACTCGCCCGTCCTGGCCTCGATGCAGCTCAAGGTCCCCGCGTCGGAGACCACGAAGAACCACTTGCCGGCGGCGATCGGCGACGGAACGTACGACGGGTTCTTCCTGACGTGCCAGGCGACGTG
>JAPLML010000585.1 GCA_026387055.1 Planctomycetota bacterium
ACGGCGGCGTCTCGCGCGGCGGGGAAGACGCCGGCCTGGAGGTCGCCGGGACCGCGGCGCCCGGCGCCGCCTGGTCGGCCGCCTCGTGGCCCGCGCGGCACCGCCCCGTGGCCGCGTGCCTCCAGGAGATGCGCCTCGTGACCGACGAGCAGCTCGACATCGGCGGCTGGCGGATCGGCAACGAGCGGTGGGCCTCCTCGCCCAAATGGCTGGCCGAGTTCACCGAGCAGTACCGCCGGGAGATCGCCCTGCCCTTCCGCACCGCGCTCTACGCCCCCGACGTCAAGGACCAGGGGGCGGCGCTGCTGGCCCGGGCCGGGTGCGAAGAGGTGGCGATCAACGTCGGCAGCGCCTCGACCTTCATCCGCAACGAGGTGCTGGGGCTGGGCACGTCGAGCGAGGCGATCGTGGCGGCGTTCGACGCCCTCCGCCGCGCCCGCGTGCCGACGGTTGCGCGCGTCGAGATCGGCGCGCCCTACGAGACGGCCGTGACGCTTGAAGAGACCACGGCCCTGCTGAGGCGGCTGGACCCCGACCGCATCGAGGCGGTCCTTCATTTCCCCGCCCCCGGCTCGCGGGCCTGCAAGATCGCGAAGGAGAACGGCTGGCTCGTGCCCGATCCGGCGGCGGCCCACCTGGCCGGCCTGCCGGCGGTCGCCGTGCCCGCCCTCTCGGCCGAGGAGATCCGGGCCGCCTGCGAGCTTCTGCCCTACGTCGTCCACCGTCCGCGGATCGTCCCCTTGCTAAGATTCGCCCGGCGCGTGAAAATGGGCGCACGCGGGACCGCCTACGACCTCGTGGTCAAAAGGCTCATCGCGCCCCCGCGCCGACGCAAGAGGAAGTGAACCGGGCCCGCTGCGGAAGCGGCGGGTGGCATAGCCAACGGCGTGCAGCGTCGTTTCTTTACATGTGCCACGGGCTGCTTGCCAACCCGTGGTTACTGTAGTCTTCTTACCTCACGGTCTTACCCCATACGGAAGAGAACCATGATAACCACGGGTTGACAAGCAACCCGTGGCACATGAAGGGCGGTTACGCTAGACATGTACGGAGACCCGCCGCGCACTAACCAATGGACACAACAACCAACACGGCGCAAGCGCCCCTGACCGCCCGCCGGAAAAAGGCCCGCCTCATCCGCGCCTATCTCGCCCGGCTTCCCGTCTGGTGCGCGTGGCAGGTAACGTACCGCTGCAACTTCCGCTGCCGCATCTGCGGGTACTGGAAGGAGCCCCACTCGCCCGCCGAGGAACTCTCGGTCCGCCAGTTCGAGCGCGGGGCCCAGAACCTTGCCCGCGCCGGATCGATGCTCATCAACCTGGCCGGCGGCGAGCCGATGCTCCGGCCGGACCTCGAGGGCATCGTCGCCGCCCTGGCACGCTGGCACTTCCCTTTCCTGACGACCAACGGGTGGCGCATCGGCGCCGAGCGCGCTCGCGACCTTTGGAGCGCGGGCCTCTGGGGCGTGAGCATCTCCATCGACTACGCCGACGCCGCCCGCCACGATGCGCAGCGCGGCCGCCCGGGCGCGCTGGCCGAGGCCGTCCGGGCCGTCGAGACCTTCCGCGACACGCGCACCGCCCCGCACCAGCGGGTCAACATCATGGCGGTCCTGACCGCCGGCAACCAGGACGACCTGGAGGGCGTGGTGGCGCTCGCCCAGCGCCTGGGCGTCAACTTCATGGTGCAGCCCTACGGCATCCTCAAGACGGGCGATGAGTCGCACCGGCCGCGCGCGCCCGTGGCCGATCGCCTGCTCGACCTCCGGCGGCGCTACCCCGGCTTCCTCTCCAACCCGTACTTCCTCTCGCGTTTCGACGCCGCCCTCGACGGCGGGCTGGCCGGCTGCCGCGCGGGCCAGGCCACCTTCAACATCGACCAGCGCGGGCTGGCGGCCAAGTGCGTCGAGGACCGCGGCCGGCCGGTCGGCTCGGTCGTCGAGACGCCCATGCCTGTCCTCGTGAAGCGCCTGCGGGAGAGGTGGCGGAAGAACGAGTGCAAGGCATGCTGGTACAACTGCCGCGGCGAGGTCGAGGCCCTCTACACGCCGCGCGGCCTTCTGTCGGCGCTGCCGATGCTTCTGGGCAACTGGCGCGCCTTGTTGAACCGTCGGCCTATGTATTGCGCCGCCGCCATTTAGCCGCCCAGCTTGTCGAAGACCCGCCTCGGGAGGGCTGGGCGCGTGTTGCCATTGCGGGCGAGCGCTCCGAAAAACACGCGCCCAGCAAGCT
>JAPLML010000498.1 GCA_026387055.1 Planctomycetota bacterium
GGCAACGGGAACTCCGCCACGCCCACCGTGAACTTCCCCTTCGCCTGTTCCTGGAGGCTGCGGGCGTCCCACGTGCCCGTGGTAATGAAGACGGCCTTCTGCTGGGCGAAGAGGAACACGCCGTCGTCGCGGTTCAGGCCGGTGTAGCCGTTCTGGAAATGCGCCGCCACGTCGCGCGACATCACGAGCTTCGCCCGGTACGCCGGGAAGTCGAACGAGACCCGGCCGGTCTTGAAGCCGACGTACACCTCGTCGTTGTTGATGAAGGCGTCGCGGTTGAAATCGATCTTGTCGGTCGCCGGGTAGGTCATCGCGTCGAACAGCATGCTCTCCCACATGGTGAAGTGATACGCCGAGGACGCGATGGGGATGTACGGCTTCCCCTCGGGCGTGCGCTCGGACCGGATCTTCTCGCACAGGGCCAGGAACCGGCGGTACTCCGTCGGCGGTTTCTCCTGGCCCGTGAGCTTCCGCAGCAGGTCCCGGTTGTAGAAGATGCGCACCGCGAACTGCGACACGGGGACGTTCATGAACGACTGGAGCTCCTCGACGAACGCCCCGCGCAGGCCGTCCTTGTAGGTCTTCCGCAGCGCGAGGCCCTCCAGGTCGGTGCCCGCGTTGTGCGGATTCGGCCGGCTGACGTACGGCGTCAGGTTGACGAAGTAGCGGTTCAGGTACGAGACCCACATCGGGTACTGGAGCCCCAGCCAGATCTCCATCATGTCGGGCGCCGTGCCGCCCATGAGCTGGGTGCTCACCCACTGGCCGTAGGTGGTCTCGGGGATGGCATCCTGGATGACCCGGACCTTGGGCTTGTCGGGATAGAGCGTGCGCCACACCTTGCCGTCGGCGTTCTTGCCGCCGCTCTCCCACTGCCGGCGCCAGACGTCCTGGTAGTCGGCGGCCAGGGCGTTCAACCCGTCGCGGACGCCCGCCTCCAGTTGCCAGTGGCCGATGCGCAGGGTGAGGGTGTCGTCGGGCTCTTCCTCGGCCCGGCGCGAGAAGATCGTGACCGCCGACCACGCGAACACGGCCAGGACGACGAAGACGGCGAAGTAGCCGCGGCAGAATCGGAGGCACCGGCGGATCATGGGGGGCCGCCTCCCCCCGCGGCAGGCTTCGGCGCAGCCGGCGCGGCGCAGAACTTCGCCTCCATCTCATCCATACGTTTCAATGCCTGCTTGGCGGCGTAGACCCGCACGTCGGTCGGGTACTCCTCCAGGAGGAGCTTGTGGAACTTCCGGGCGGTCGCGTAGTCGGCGACCTCGAATTCGGCCAGGCACGCCAGCGTCCAGTAGACCGCCGCGTTGTCCATGTTCGGGTTCGTCGGGTCGATCTCGCGGGTGTCGAGGGACTCAAGCTCCACCGCCAGGCGCTTCTCCGGCTCGCCGAGGACGAAGTAGCACTGCCCCATCAGGGCGTACAGGGGGCTCAGGAACGGCGAGCTGGGATTCTTCTGGATGAAAGCCTCGATGTTCGCCAGCACCTCCCTCGCGTCCTCCGGCTTGTACGAGGCCGCGAGCGACGCCTGCTGGTGCATGAAGGCCTCGTGGCCCGCCAGGTGACTCGGGAAGCGGTCGATGACGTCCTGGTAGGCCGTGCGGACTTCCGCAAGATCGGGTTCCTGGCCAACGGGCGGGAGGTGCTTCATCCGCGCCAGGGCGAGCAGGCTCCACGCCGCCTCGTCGCTTTTCGGCGCCAGCGCGACGACCTTCTCGTAGAGTTGGCCGGCAAGCGCACGATTGTCCCCCGGCCGGCGGAGGTTCCACGTCGACGCCAGCCCGTACAGAGCCTGCACGTGGAGGGGATTGTCGGGCGTTGTGCCGTCGCGGGCCTTCTCGAATGCCGCCGCCGCCTGGGTGAACTCGCTCACCCGGAACCGGTTCCAGCCAAGGCGAATCTGGTCGGCGGGATCGGTGGTGCTTTGCGGCCCGCAGCCGCCGAGGATGAGCGCAAGGGAAAGGGTGATAAGCGCCGCCGGTCGCAGGAAGGCTGTGCCTGGCTTGGCGCCCATCGGCCCGTCCCCTTTCCCACACAACCTTACGCGGGGCCACCGGGAGTTGTCGAGAGATTCTCCGCTTTTTTATCGCCTCAGGCGCGGAAAGGTTACGGGGATTGAGTTTGGCGGGGAGCCGAAGTCGAAGACTCGCCCTGGCGAGGCGACCGCGTTCACCCGGGCGTCACCTTGACATCCTTGTCGCCCTTGATAATCGCCATGTGCGGGAGGCCGTAATACGCCCCCTCCTTGCCCGCATGGCCGGGAATCTCGACCGGCCCCGCGGGGAAGTCGCGGCGATAGATCGTGTCGGTAAACGCCGCCGTGCCCGCCTTCCAGCGCAGGCGGTCCGCGGTCTTCGTCCACCCGGCGGGAAGCTCGACCTTGCCCCGATCGTGGACCGCCAGGTACACCGTGACAGGCCGGTCCACCGCGAAGGCGTACCCGGCGCCCGGCGCGTCCGACGAGCCGCGGCCAACCGTCACGCACGGCAGGCCCGCCAAGGATGGAGGAATCTCGGTAATCTCATAACTTCCATTGCACCGGTTGGACGACGGCCCCAGCGCGCCCACCTTCACCTCCGAGGCGGCCGCCGGCATCGTCACGGGGGCGTCCGTCCCCTTGCCCAGAGCCTCCCGGTACGGCCCGCGCCCCTTGAGGATGTCGAGCAATTCCTCGAGGTGCTTCTCGTAGACGCCCCGCGGCGTGGCGCCGTGCTTCTTGCAGAGGAACGCGGCGGCCCCCACCGCCACTCCCATCTGCCCGCCCGTGTTCATCACGCGGGTGCTCCCCAGAGCCGTGTGCGTGACGCTGATGTCGCGCCCCGCCATCATCAGGTTCTCGACGTCCTTCGAGTACAGGGAGCGGAAGGGGATCGGGTACGGCTTCACGTTGCCGAACGTGGCGTAGGTGCGGAAGTCGTACTCCTTCGGGAAGTGCAGGTCGATCGACCACGAGCCGGTCGCGACGCCGTCGGGGAACTCGCGGCCGGCGCGGATGTCGTTCTCCGTGAGGATGTAGTCGCCGAGTATCCGCCGCGACTCGCGCTTGCCGGCGATCCACGGCACGAACGAGAGTTCGCGCCGGGCGTTCTTCCCGCGGTCCGGCCCGTTCCTGGCGCTGGACCACGCGCCGCAGATCGCGCGGAAGAGGTGAACGCGGATCTCCACGGCCTCCCGGATCGTGTCGCGATGGTGGCCGTACTCCCAGGTCCAGTCGCCGCCGGTGGCCGCGAGGTTCTTCGAGACCTCCGTGGCCCACGGAAGCGCGGGGAACATCGTCTCGCGGTCCGTCTCGCGGGTGCCCCACGCGGTGGGTTCCTGGTGCTCGCTCCGGGCCTCGCGGCCCACGCGGCACTCGGCCCCGGCCCAGTAGCCGATGGATCCATCGCCCGTCGCATCGACGAACAGGGCCGCGGCGAAGCGCCGCTCCTCGCCCGTCACGACGTTCCGCGCGTCAACGCTCGCGATCCGCTTTCCCTGCTTCGCAACGCGGAAGGCGTGCCAGTTGAGGAAGCGGGTGATGTTCTTCTCGGCGCGGACCACGTCCATACGCCGCTGGTCGAGGCGCACCGTGGGATGCGGCTCGGCCGCGGCGGAGGCGTCGTAGTTCGCGCTGATCTCCGGCACGATGACCCGCCCCATCTGGCCGCCCGTGTGGACGCGGACCTCGGCGCTCGCGTTCCCGCCCAGGACCGGCCGGTCCTGGATGAGGGCGACCGTGCAGCCGAGCCGCGCCGCCGCCACGGCCGCCGAGGTGCCCGCGATGCCGCCGCCCACGACCGCCGCGTCGAACTCGCCCGCCGAGGGAGGCGTCTCGGGCAGACCCAGGAGTTTCCGCCGCCACGCCGCCATGGCGTCGCCGGGTTCGTTCGCAGGAACAAGCGTGGCGTCCGTAGTGAAGAGGAGCGCGTCGCACCGGCCCTCGAAGCCCGTCAGGTCCACGAGCTCCACGGTCGCCTTGTCGCGGCGGACCTGGACCGTCCCGCCGTCCTGCCATATCCATCCGTTGCCCTGCGTTCCGAAGACCGCCGGGGCCGCCACGCCGTCCACCGTGACCTTGAAC
>JAPLML010000466.1 GCA_026387055.1 Planctomycetota bacterium
GGCTCCTTGGCGTCCTCCTCGGACATTTTGTAGAGCGCCCCCCAGGCCCGGGCCGGCGTCGCCAGGTCGACGTCCATGGCCGTCGCGCCGTCGATCTTCACGGTGGTGGTCTTGTCGGCGATGATCCGGCCGCCCTTGGCCACGAACTCGGCGAGGGCCTTCGTCGTCTCGGGCGGCAGCGGGAACGTCTGGCCCACGATGAACAGGGTCCTATAGTTCTTGAGGATGCCCGTGGGCAGGATGCGCTCGTGGATGACGTGGGCGGGGTACCCGGCCCGCGCGAGGGCGTTGTGCGTGTAGCTGATCTGCTGGCGGTACATGCCGCCGACGGTGTAGGCGCTGAGGGCGACCTCTTTCTCCCTGACGGTCGTGTTCTCGGGCATGGCCGAGATCATGAGCTTGATCTGCTCGCCCTCCTTCTTGGCGGCCTCCTTGGCGGTGATGTCCTTCATGCGCATGGCGAGCTCGGTCCAGCCCCAGAGGACGGCCACGTCGTGGCCGGCGGTGGTCATCCCGCTCAGGAGCGGGCCGTAGCGTTTGGGCGGCTCGTTGATCGTCGCGAGTCTCTCCAGCGGCACCTCGCCCCAGTTCAGCCACCAGTTGCTCCGGAGGCCCGCCTGGAGCATGGCGTTCATCATGAGGCGGTAGCAGTCCGCCTGGACCTCAGGCGGCATCTTGTCGCCCATGAGGCGGCCGTTCATGGCGTGCGCGACGTTGCCGGTTGGCATAGAAGACTTCTCAATATACAGCTCAGTTCCGGCGCAGTCGCGGCCGACGCCCCAATCGAGGAACACGTGCGTGGTGGGGGCCTCGTTGGGAAGCTGGTTCATGGCGTCGGCGCCGTCCATGAGGATGGCGACGGCGTAGACGTCGGCCTCGAACCGGGCCTCCGGCCAGGAGGCGCGCAGGTCCTTCTTGGCCTGGGCATGGCTCTCGCCGATGATGCCGGCGCGGACGGTCATGTACTTCATCCAGTCGGCGTCGCCGCGCGAGGCGGGGTTATCGGTGAGCTTCCAGCCGCGGGCCTCGTACCAGGCCGCCTCGTCCCAGTTGGGGAAGCCCGTGGCGTAGCCTCCGGCGGGGGTCTTGCCCCAGGAGAGGCCCGGCTCGTCGATCGTGCCGACGGCCAGGATGTTCGGCGAGAACCGCCGCAGGCGCTGGCCCATCCCGAAACTCAGGAGCCGCATGGCCTCCTGCTCCTCGGGGGCGGCCCAGCTCTTGCGCGAGCCGAAAGGCTTGTGCGTGACGTAGCCTGTCCAGTACATGTAGATGATTGTTTGATATCCGGCGGCGATGGCCTTGTCATACGACTGGACCAGGCCGGTGGCCCGCCTGCCGTCGAGCCGCACGACGTAGACCGCGGGCGCCAGCGCCAGGGGCGGGATGCGGGTGTTCACCGTGCCGCCGTCGCCGGTGACCTCGAACTTCATTGGCGAGAGGCCCTCGGCCTTCAGCGGCGCCAGCTCCACCGCGGCCTTGGCCCCCTTCGCCAGGCCGACCACCGCCAGCTCGAACGGCTCGGACGCGTAGTAGGAGGCCCGCGTCTGCGGCAGCAGCACTTCGGCCGCCGTCGCGTGCGAGGAAAGCGCCAGCACACCCAGGAGCACCGCCAGGAGCATTCGTTGGGACATTGGGAACATCCTTTCGCCGTTCGACGTGTGGACGAGACCGCCGGCCGATGCCGCCAAGTTAACCATGCCTGCCGCGCCTCGTCACGCGAATTCGCGGGCGGAGGCGAGTCCGCGGGGGCACGCCGCACCGGGTGGCATGGCCACGCGCTGTTGCGTGGTTAGCGTGGGTGGCACGGTCACGCGCCGTTGCGTGGCCGTGCTCTGTGCTGGTCTGAAGTGCACGGCCACGCAACGGCGCGTGGCCGTGCCACCCCCCAGACTGAGGTCTTACGGATTAACGTCTGATTAACTTGCCAACACCCCCAAAGCGCGTCATAATTCACCGGGGTGTGCACCGTATCCCTACCGTTCGACGGCCGCTTGCAGTGCGGGGTCTCCCATGGGCAAGAGGACGTGCCATCCTTGTCGGTCGCTCCCCCGGATGGAGCCGCTCGAGCCGCGCCTCCTGCTGGACGCAAGCGTCATCATCACCGAGTTCATGGCGATCAACCAGAGCACGCTCGCCGACGAGCAGGGCGATTACCCGGACTGGATCGAACTCCAGAACACCGGCCCCTCGACCGTCAATCTGGCCGGCTGGCACCTGACGGACGATCCGGACCTGCTCCAGAAGTGGCACTTCCCGTCGGTGAACCTGGCGTCGGGGGCGTTCCTCACGGTGTTCGCCTCCGACAAGAACACGATCATCAACGGCGAGATCCACACCAACTTCAAGCTCGACGGCGGCGGCGAGTACCTGGCCCTCGTCAAGCCCGACGGGGTGACCAGGGAAACGGAGTTCGCCCCGACGTTCCCGCCCCAGGAGGCGGACTACTCCTACGGCCTGAGCGAGACCACCAACCGCACGACGATCCTGCCCGTGGGCGCCACGGCCAAGGTCCTCATTCCCACGAACGGTTTGCTCGGCACGACGTGGACGACACTCGGTTTCAACGACACCGGCTGGACGATCAGCGGACCCACCGGCATCGGCTTCGAAAGCACGGCCCCGAGTTTCCAGGTTCTGGAGGCCAAGAGCGCCACCGGCCTCGGCACGATCAACGACGCGGTGAACCTCCTGGCCGGGGGCGGCACGGCGTACACGGCGCCGCTGCTCAACTTCGCCGACCCGGAGGACGCCGGCGGCGGGCGCTTCGTCGGCAACCTGCCTTTCCCCGGCAACACCACGGCCGACGACGACAACTTCGCCCTGAAGTTCACGGGCACGATCAAGATCCCCACCGCGGGCGACTGGACGTTCGACGTCAACAGCGACGACGGCTTCCGCCTGCGGATCGTCGGCGGGACGTTCAAGAGCGTGGCGGGCACGGGCACGACGATCTCCGGCGACACGATGGAGTTCGCCGTCGGGCGCGGGGCCGCCGACTCGCTCGGGGTCATCGCGCTGGCGGCGGGCGAGTATGCGATCGAGCTTGTGTACTTCGAGGGCGCCGGGGGGAGCAGCCTGGAGTTCTCCGCCGCCCACGGCAGCTACTCGTCGGTTCCCAGCCCCAGCCCGTTCCGCCTGGTGGGCGACACGGGCAACGGCGGCCTGGCCCTCAAGGGCCTCGGCGACCTGGCGGCCACGAACATCCAGGCGACCATGAAGGGCGCCAACGCCACGGCGTACATCCGTATCCCGTTCACGACGGCGACTGCGGCCGACCGGCTGAACCTGCGGATGCAGTACGACGACGGTTTCGTCGCCTACCTCGACGGGGTGCCGATCGCCCGCGCGAACGCCCCGACGACGCCCGCGTGGAACTCGACGGCCACGGCCGCCCGCCCGCTGGGCGAGGCGCTGGCGTATGCCGACTTCGACATCCGTCGTCCGCTCGCCGCCGGCAGCCACGTCCTCGCGATCCAGGGCCTGAACGTGTCGGCCGGCGACGCGGACTTCCTGGTCGTGCCGCAGCTGGAGGCCGTCACGGTCATCGACGTGGCCCTGCGCTACTTCGCCGCCGCGAGCCCGGGGGCGCTGAACTCCCAGGGCATCGTCGCCTTCGTGGCCGACACGCAGTTCAGCGACACGCGCGGCTTCTACACGGGACCGGTCGACGTGGCGATCCGGACGGCCACGGCGGGCGCCGAGATCCGCTACACGCTCGACTCCAGCACCCCCACGCCGGACCACGGCTTCGTCTACACCGGCCCGATCCGGATCGACCGGACCACCACCCTGCGGGCCCGCGCGTTCAAGGCGGGCTGGGAGCCGACGAACACCGACACGCAGACGTACCTCTTTGTCAGCGACATCGTCACGCAGTCGCTCAACGGACAGCCGCCGGCGGGCTGGCCGGCAGGCCCGATCAACGGCCAGACGCTGGACTACGGCGTGGACCCGGACGTCGTCAACGACCCGCGGTACCGCGACCTGATCGACGATGCGCTGCTGGCGATCCCTTCGATCTCGATCGTCACCGACTTGCCGAACCTGTTTGACTCCGCCACGGGCATCTACGTCAACGCCGGTCAGGACGGCGAGGCGTGGGAGCGGGCCGCGTCGATCGAACTCATCAACCCCGACGGCAGCAAGGGGTTCCAGATCGACGCCGGCCTGCGGATCCGCGGCGGCTACAGCCGCAGCGGCGGCAACCCCAAGCACGCCTTCCGCCTGCTCTTCAAGGCCGAATACGGCGACGCGAAGCTCAAATTCCCCCTGTTCGGCGACGAAGGGGTGAGCGAGTTCGACAACATCGACCTGCGGACCAGCCAGAACTACTCCTGGAGCTTCGACGGCAGCAATCTCAACATCATGGTCCGCGACGTCTTCAACCGCGACGTCCAGCGCGCGCAGGGCCAGCCCTACACGCGCAGCCGGTTCTACAACCTCTACATCGACGGCCAGTACTGGGGCCTGTACCAGACGGAGGAGCGCTCCGAGGCCTCCTACGCCGCGTCGTATTTCGGCGGGCAGGCGGAAGACTACGACGTCGTCAAGGTGACCGACGGGTACGTCATCGACGCCACCGACGGCGACCTTCTGGCGTGGCAGCGGCTGTGGACCGCCGCCACGGCCGGCTTCGGGACCGACGACGCCTACTACCGCATCCAGGGCCTGAACCCCGACGGCACCCGCAACCCCGCCTACGAGGTCCAGGTGGACGTGGACAACCTGATCGATTACATGATCGGCATCTACTGGTCGGGCGACCTCGACGCGCCGATCTCGAACTTCCTCGGCGACAATCAGCCCAACAACTTCTACGGCATCCGCAACCGCGACGGCCAGTCGGGCTGGCAGTTCTTCCGCCACGACGGCGAGCACACGCTGCGCTACGACGGCGGCGAGCTCAACCGCGACCGTACGGGACCGTTCCCCGCCGGCAGCCAGTTCCAGTACTTTAACCCGCAGTGGCTGCACCAGCAGCTCACCGCCCACCCCGAGTACGTGCAGCGGTTCGCCGACCGCGTCCAGAAGTGGATGTTCAACGGCGGCCCGCTGACCACCGAGGGGTCGCTGGCGATCTTCAACGCCCGCGTCGCCGAGATCGAGACGGCCATCATCGGCGAGTCGGCTCGCTGGGGCGACTCGAAGGCCGCCACCCCCAGGACCAAGGACAACGACTGGCTCCCCACGGTTGACGGCGAGCGGACGATCTACATGCCGCAGCGGCCCGGCATCGTCCTGGCACAGCTCAAGGCCAAGGGCTGGTATCCGAACGTGGTCGCGCCGACCCTCAACCAGCACGGCGGCACAATCCCGTCGCAGGCGCCGTGGTTCCAGTTGACGATGTCGGCCCCCGCCGGGACGATCTACTACACCCTCGACGGGACCGACCCGCGCCTGAAGGGCGGCGGCCTCTCGCCCGCCGCCCTCGTCTACAGCGGCGCGATTTCGCTGACGAAGAGCACGACCGTCAAGGCCCGCGTTCGGAGCGGCGGTGTGTGGAGCGCGCTGGATGAGGCGACGTTCGTCCGGGACCAGCCGCCGGCCCTGCGGATCACCGAGATCCTGTACCACCCGCTGGACCCGCCGCTGGGCAGTCTCTACATCGACGACGACTTCCAGTTCATCGAGGTCCAGAACACGGGGACCGAGACGCTCAACCTCGCCGGCTTCGGCCTGGCGGGCGGCGTCGAGTTCCACTTCCCGAACATGGCCCTCGTGCCCGGGGCGTACACCCTCGTCGTCGCCAACACGACGGCCTTCGAGTCGCGCTATGGGGCGGGCTTCAGCATTGCCGGTCAGTTCACCGGCAACCTCGCCCACGCGGGCGAACCGATCCAACTCCTGGGCAGCGTCGGCGAGACCATCCTCGATTTCGAGTACAAGGACGGCTGGTACGATCAGACGGACGGACTGGGCTTCTCGCTGGTCATCCGCGCCGCCGCCGCCGCGGACCGCACGCTCTGGAACTCCAAGACCGGCTGGCGCCCCAGCCGCGCGTCGGGCGGATCCCCGAACGCCGTCGACATCGATTACGACCCCGGCGCGGTGCTGATCAACGAGGTCCTGGCGCACCAGGACACCGAGCCGCCGGGCGACTGGGTCGAACTCTGGAACACCACCGGCGCCGCCATCGACCTCGGCGGCTGGTACCTGAGCGACGATCCCGCCGACCCGGCGAAGTTCCGCATCCCGCCGAACACCGTGGTTCTCGCCGGCCAGTACGTCGTGTTCACCGAGAGCGCCGACTTCGGCAACGCCGGCAACCCCAACGCCCTCGTCCCCTTCCGGTTCAGCGAGCTGGGCGACACGGCCTGCCTGACCCGCAACGCGCCGGACGGCACGCCGGGCGGGTACCGCGAGTCCGAGACCTTCGACGCCAGCAACCGCGACGTCACCCTCGGCCGCTACATCAAGAGCACCGGCGGCAAGGACTTCGTGGCGATGAGCGCCCCGACGCGCGGCGACGCGAACGCCTATCCGCTCGTCGGGCCGGTGGTCATCAATGAAATCATGTACAACCCTCCGCTCGGGGGCGACGAATTCGTCGAGCTCTACAACCCGACCGGGGCCGACGTCCCGCTCTACGACCCCGCCCGTCCCGCCAACACGTGGCGGTTCACGCAGGGCCTCGGCAGCGGAACGCCCTACGCGATGCCCGTGGGCGCAACGGTCCCGGCCCACGGCTACGCGCTGGTGGTCGGGATCGACCCGGCGGTGTTCCGCCTCACGTACGCCGTCCCGCCCTCGGTGCC
Organism: Planctomycetota bacterium; assembly: GCA_026387055.1. Classification (GTDB taxonomy): domain Bacteria; phylum Planctomycetota; class Phycisphaerae; order FEN-1346; family FEN-1346; genus JAPLML01. The sequence goes on from JAPLML010000466.1 coordinate 6,756, forward strand.
CATCTACGGCCCGTACCTGGGGTGGCTGAGCAACGACGGCGAGCCGATCGAGCTGGCGCGTCCGGGCGACCCGGAGCCCGACACGGGTTTCGTGCCCTACTACCGCGTGGACCGCGTCTCGTACGACGACGAGGCGCCGTGGCCGACCCGGGCCGATGGCGAGGGATCCGCCCTGGGCCGCGTGGTCGCGACGGCCTACGGCAACGACGTCGCCAACTGGGTCGCCACCACCGCCGGCGGCACCCCCGGCGCCGCCAACAGGCTGATGGACTTCACCCCGCCGACCGTGCCGACCGGCCTTACGGCGGCCGCGGCGGGCCCGGCGCGGATCGACCTCGCCTGGACCGCCTCCTCCGACCCCGAGACCGGCGTCGCGTTCTACCGCGTCTTCCGCAACGGCCTCGTCATCGGCACATCGCCGACAGCAACCTACAGCGACACCACCGCCCAGCCGGGCATCACCTATACGTACCAGGTCTTGGCGGTCAACCCCGACGAGGCCGAGAGCGGCTTGAGCGCGCCCCCGGCCGCCGCACACATCGTGACCCTCCAGTCCGTCGGCAACGTCGACCCGACCACCTTGCGGGTGGTCTTCACCGAGACCGTGGGCCGCGCCGCCGCCGAGACGCTCGCGAACTACTCCATCACGTACCCGGTCGGCCAGTCGGTGCCGATCACGAGCATTTCGCTGGCGGCGGATAACCGGACCGCCACCCTCGCGCTGGGCGCGCCCCTGGCCTTCAACACCCCGTACACGCTGACCGTCCGGAATCTCGTGGGCGGGTCCGGGTACGCGCTCGCCCCCAACTCGCAGAAGACCTTCACCTACGCCCTGTTCGGGACGGGCACGATCCTGCGCGAATGGTGGACGGGCATCGACGGCACGGCAGTCTCCAACCTGACGTCCAATGCCAGCTACCCCAACAGCCCGACCGGCCGCACCGAACAGAGCCTCTTCGAAGCGCCGACCGACTGGGCCGACTTCTACGGAACCCGCATGCGCGGGTACGTGACCGTGCCCGTCACCGGCGGCTACGTCTTCTGGATCGCCAGCGACGACGCCTCGGAGCTGTGGCTGAACCTCAACGGCGAGACCGAGGCCGGCAAGGTGCGGATCGCGTACGTGGCCGGGTGGACCAGCTCGCGCGAATGGACGACGGAGGCGAACCAGAGCTCGGCCGTCGCCTACGGCGCGATCACCCTCCAGGGCGGCCAGCGGTACTACGTCGAGGCCCTCCAGAAGGAGGGCGGCGGCGGCGACAACCTGGCGGTCGGCTGGCAACTGCCCGATGGCACGCTCGAGCGGCCGATCCCCGGGTTACGCCTCTCGCCCTACCTTCCGCCGCCCGACGTCACCGTCAGCCTTCAGGTCACCGACGCCGTCGCAAGCGAACCCGGCCTGGACACGGCCACGTTCACGGTCACGCGGACGGGGAACCTCGTCCCCGCCGTCACGGTCTACTACACGGTCAGCGGCACGGCCCAGCCGAGCGATTACCAGGCGCTTTCCGGCTTCGTCACGATCCCGGGCGGTGCGGCCTCGACGACGATCACCCTGAGGCCGCTCGACGATTTCGAAGATGAGCCCAACGAGACGGTCATCCTGACCCTCACGGGCGGCCAGCCAACCTACGCCCTCGGCTCGCCCACGACCGCCCAGGCGGTCATCATCGACAACGACCTGCCCACGGTCAGCCTCGCCGCCACGGACCCCAGCGCCTCCGAGGCCGGCCCCGACAAGGGCACGTTCACGATCAGCCGCGTGGGCGACCTGGCGCCGGCGCTCACCGTCCGCTACACGGTCGGCGGGACCGCCCAGGCGAACGATTACGAGGAGTCTCTGACCGGCCTGGTCACGATTCCCGCCGGCCAGCCTGGCGTGCCGATCGACATCACGCCGCGCGCCGATGCCGAGAATGAGCCGGGCGAGACGGTCATCCTGATGCTCTCCGACGACGCCGCCTACACCGTGGGCACGCGCCAGGCCACCGTCACCATCGCCGACAGCTCACCGCCGCAGGTCACGGCCATAACCGTGAACGGGCTGTCGGACCACGGGGCGAGCGGCATCGACCCGAGCGGCCGGGGCATCCGCACCATCGCGGTCCGCTTCAGCAAGCTGGTGACCTTCGTGGCCAACGACGTGCTCGTCCAGACCGTGACGTTCCCGGGCGGCGTGGAGACGCCGGCGTCCGTGGCCACGATCCGCACCGGCTCCGGCACGAGCACCCTGACCATCAGCCTCGTCCTGGGCCCGGCCGTCGACACGTGGGTCAAGGTGACCCTGTCGGGGAGCGGCACGCTCGTGGGCCCCGGCGGCTTGCGGCTGGACGGCGAGCCGCGCGCGGGCGGGAGCGGCGTCGGATACATCTTCAGCAATGCCGCCGATCTGCCGACGGGCAACGGCGTCGCCGGCGGCAATGCGGTCTTCTACGTCGGCAGCCTGCGCGGCGACTTCGCCGCGGTCCCCGGAGAAACGCCGCCCCATCGCGTCACCGAGGAGGACGTCGGCGCCTTCCTCGTGAAGTATGGGGCGGGCGACCCGGACGCCGACTTCCGCGGCGCGGGCTTCGGCGCCGGCGGGCCGGACGGCCGGATCACCCCCTCGGACTTCGATGGATTCATATCGGCATACGGGCAGGCCATGTCCGCGGACCGGCATCTCGACGCCCTGCCGAGCGGCAGCCCGCAGGCCGAGGGAACCCCCGAGCCGCTGCCGCTGACCGAGCCATGTAGGCCGGGGCAAAGCCCCGGCATCCAGATACCTTGCCGGGGCTGCGCCCCGGCCTACATTTCCCAGGTCGCAAGCGATGCAGCGGTCGCCACGGTGACCGACTCGCGACCCGCCATGACCTCCGCGGCGGACATCCCAGACGCCTTGGGTGTGCCCCGGCGGGCTTGTCCGGCCGTGCCGCGGTCGGCGGCCCCAAGCACGGCTGGACAAGCCGGCCGTGGCACACCGGCCCCCGCGCGGCCATCTGCGGATGCGCCTCAGCCATCGGCTGCCGCAGACCCCGCGCTTGATGCCGATGGGGGGCTGGTCGACCTCCTCGCCGCGGCGGCGCTCGAGATCCCCCTGGCAGGTTAGTACTACAACGCCACTTGACCTCGTGCGCGGTGGGTCTCCTGACCCACCGCGCGGCAATTGCCCCCGGACGGCGAGATAGCGCAGGTTCGCGGCGGGTCGGG
>JAPLML010000185.1 GCA_026387055.1 Planctomycetota bacterium
CACCCGTTCCTCGACCGGGCGGTGCAGGAGTTCCTGGGCACGGTGCCGCCCGCCGTCAAGACGCGCATATTCAGTTCGAAGTTCCTCCTTCGCCGGGCGATGGCGGGCCGGCTGCCGCCCCAGGTCGTCGGCCGCCGCAAGAAGATGTTCCTTGCACCGTTCGGGACGCCTTTCGTGGGGGAGGACGCCACCGACGAGATCCGCGACCTGCTGCGGCCTCAGAAGATTGAGGAGTTCGGCTACTTCGACCCGGAGAAGGTGGGGCGGCTGGTCGGCCGCATCGAGGCCCTCAAGGACAAGATCGCCAGGGACCGGGGCGACAGCTTCCGCGTGCGCCGCCACGTGGTCGAACGCACGGTCCAGGGCATGGCGCTGAACTTCGTGGTCACAACGCAGATGCTGGAAGACATGGTTCGGCGGGGCGAGTTCTGCCGCCACGCGGGCGCCGTAGCCCGGCAGTCCGCCGCACAGATTACTCTTCGCGACCCCCAGGCATGAGGCGCCGGTCGTGGCGCCGGGAGGAATGGGGTGAGCGAGGGGATTCGAACCCCCGACCCTCGGGACCACAACCCGATGCTCTATCCAACTGAGCTACGCCCACCACGCAAAGGCCCACGGCCGCCGCAACACCGGAATTCGGCGACAGACGCAGGAACCGTGGGAGTTCCAGGAGTTCCTATTATGCCCGCCCCTGCCCCGGCAGTCAAGGTTGTTGCGGCAGGCGCTGGAGCTGGAAAATCGCCAGGCCCGCCCGCCAGTTGGCCAGCAGGCCGGTGATGGGCCGGTAGCGCGCCGTCAGGAAGATCTCCTCGACGATCTCGAGCTTCTCGCGCCCGCAGAACTCCTTGAAGTCCTTCACCGTGCACAGGTGCACGTTGGGCGTGTTGTACCAGTGGTGCGGGAGGGCCGGAGAGCGCGGCATGCGGCCGGTCCAGAGCAGCTTGAGCCGCACGCCCCAGTGGCCGAAGTTCGGGAAGCTGATGATGGCCCGCCGTCCGACGCGCAGCATCTCGCGCATCACGTGCGGCGGGTCCATCGTCTGCTGGAGCGTCTGGCTCAGGATGACCACGTCGAAGTGCCCCTCGCGGTAGCACTCCATCCCCTCGATCATATCGCCGTGGTAGACGGCGAGGCCGCGCTTGACGCACTCCAGCACCGCCGCCTCGTCGATCTCGATGCCGCGCCCCTCGCAGCCCTTGAACTCGATGAGGTCGGCCAAGAGCTGCCCGTCGCCGCAGCCCAGGTCGAGCACCTTGGCGCCCTCGGGGACGAGCGATTCGATAAGCTCGTAATCGAGCCGGAGCTTGGCCGGCCGCTTGCGCCGCGCGTGCGTCATGGCTCGGGCCCCTCCGCCGCCGCGGCCTCGCGCACGCGGCGCTGCACGTTCTCCAGGAACCCCGCGATCATGGCCGACATCTGCTCGTTCGGCAGGAAGAACGAGTCGTGGCCGTACGGGCTCTGGAGCTCCAGGAACGTCGTCGGGATGCCGTTCGCCTTCAGGGCCTTGACGATCTCCTTGGACTGGTAGGTCGGGAAGAGCCAGTCGCTGGAGATCGAGAGGACGAGGAACTCGGCCCGGACGCCCTCGAAGACCTCGACGAGCGACCCGCGGCCGGCCGCCAGGTCGAAGTAATCCATTGACTTAGTGATATAGAGATACGAATTGGCGTCGAACCGCCGCACGAAACTGTCGCCCTGGTACTTCAGGTAGCTCTCGACCTCGAACTCGGTCTTGAAGTCGTAGCCGAAGCCGGCGCGGTCCCGCAGGCGCCGGCCGAACTTCGCGTGCATCTGCTCGTCCGACAGGTACGTGATGTGCCCGATCATGCGCGCGATCGCCAGGCCCGCCCGCGGCGCGTCGCCCTCGTAGTAGCCGCCCCCGCGCCAGTTCGGGTCGGCCATGATCGCCTGCCGCCCCACCTCGTTGAAGGCGATGCCCTGGGCGCTCAGGCGCGCGGCCGTCGCGATCGGGATGGCCGAGGCCACCCGGTCGGGATACCGCACGACCCACTCCAGCACCTGGAAGCCGCCCATGCTGCCGCCCGTCATCGAGAGCCACCGCGGGATGTCCAGGCGGTCCATCAGGACCTTCTGCGTGCGGACCATATCCGAGATCGTCACCATGGGGAACCCGAGGCCGAACGGCCGCCCCGTGGCGGGGTTCACGCTCGACGGGCCGGTGCTGCCCTTGCACCCGCCGATGATGTTTGCGCACACGACGAAATATTTGGTGGTGTCGATCGCCTTGCCGGGACCGATGAAGAGGTCCCACCAGCCGGGCTTGCGGTCCCCGGGCGTGTGGTAGCCCGCCACGTGGGCGTCGCCCGAGAGGGCGTGCAGAATCAGGACGGCGTTGTCGCGCTGGGGCGAGAGCGTCCCGCAGGTCTCGTAGGCCAGCGTGATGGGGCCGAGCTTCTGGCCGCACTCCAGCTCCAGCTCGCCCGGCGGCTGGGCGAAGGTCAGGAACTGCGTCTGGACCAGCCCGACGCTGTTCGGGCCGCCGAAACGGCTGCCTTGCGAAATCGGCACGACGTCGTCGATCGACACGGTTTCCCTCGCACCATGACGGCGAAAACACGCGCCCTGGTCGCCACGGCGACTCTTCGACAAGCTGGGCGGCTAGACGGGCCGGCCGGCGGCGCCGCCGAAAACAAAAAAAGCCTCTTCGATAAGAAGAGGCTGCGTTACGGCCATCGCGTCTCTCTTATCTTCCCCAAATCGGGGCGGGAGTTAGCACCAGCATCCCTTTCGCGGGACCGGTTGCTGTGGCTTCAACGGGCCCTTCCCTCAGCCACTCTTGATAAGGGTACGGCTATTCGGTTATCGGCGCTACTATACGGCGCCCTTGAGGACAAGGCAACAGCAAAACTGTCATTGCCGGGTACCATGCCCCTGGACTCCCCTCTCCCATCAAGGGAGAGGGACACCATGACAACCCGCCCGTGCCATCACGTCCGCAGCGCCGGCGGGCGGGGTTTCGGCTCGGGCGGCGCGGGCGGGGCCTCGCGCTGTTCCGTGCGAAGCCGCAGCACCTCGTCCTTCAACAGGGCGATCTCCTGCGAGAGGTCCCTCTCGCGGTCCGCGTACCTTGTGATGACCACCGAGAAATGCAGCGCCACCGCCCCCAGGAAAACCAGGCCCACCAGCATCAGCAGGTTCGCCTGATCCAGGTCCATCCACCGGGCCGCGCGCGCCAGGGCGCTCGGCATCAGCACCAGCACGAGCATGCCGAGCGACGTGCAGACCCACAGCACGCCGTACTCCTCGCGCAGGCGCCGCCGGCGGATCAGATGCAGCGCCATCCCCAGGAGCGCCAGGCCCAGCACCAGCAGCACGATACGTTGCGGCCAACTCATCAGGCCACCTCCCCTTCCACGTGGGCCGGCCGTCTAAGCCTGTCCATGAGGACGGCCGGCACCACCTTCGTCATGTACCCCAGGCCGGCCCCCAGGCTGACGGGCGGGACCGCCGGCCGGCGCCGGCGCGTCGAGGCCCGCCCCTCGCGGACGCGCAGCCCCTTGCTCCACGCCAGCACCAGCGCCAGCGGCTCCGGATAGTCCTGCGGAAACTCGCGGGCAAACAACTGAATCGCCCGCCGCCCCGCCGCCCGAAAACCCGACGTCGGGTCAGTGATCCGCTGCTCGATCAGCCGCGTCATCAGC
>JAPLML010000756.1 GCA_026387055.1 Planctomycetota bacterium
CGCGCCCGTCCAGCCGGAACTGAACCGTTCACGCGTCGTCACGCCATCCGTCGGTGGTCGCCCTGGCGACATGTTCTTAAAAGAGCGTCTCCCGCACGCGTTCACTTATTGCAGACCCGATGCATCTAGCCTCAGTCAACCCCGGTCCATCTGTGAACGCCGTGCGAAATCCCGGGCTGCTCGTGTGACGCGAGTCACAGTCCTGAACCGGTGCCAAGGGGTGTCGGGAGTCGCGGCACGTGGGCTCACCTGAGCCAACAAAAAGGCCGGCGGGTCTGCACCCGCCGGCCTTGTTCCCTGTGCAGGGAAGCTAGGTCGCGATCACTCGGCCGGACCGCAATCGGTGCGGCGGATGGTCACGCGACGGTTCTCGGCCCGACCCTCTTCTGTCGAGTTGTCGGCGCGCGGCTTGGTCTCGCCCATGCCGATGGCGGTGATGCGGCCGGGGGACACGCCCTGGGCATAGAGGAAATCCACCACCGCCTGCGCCCGACGCTCAGAGAGCTTCTGGTTGTAGGCTTCATCGCCCACGCTGTCGGTGTGACCGGTGGCCGTGCCGCCGACGAACTCCAGCTCCTTCAGCCGCGCCGCAATGCGCTCGAGCTCGGTCTTGTCCTCCGCCGTCAACTCGGCCGAGTCGAAGGCGAAGTGGGTGCGGATCGTCACGTCGCAGGAACAGCCGCGGGGACCCACTCGGTCACCCGCCGGGGTGTTCGGGCAGCGGTCGGCCGTGTCGCACACGCCGTCGTTGTCTGAGTCAGGGCACTTTTTGGGCGCCGCCGCGACTGCCACCGGGGCGGCAGCCGCCATCGGTGCCATCGGTTCCTCGACGCTACCGAACCGGTACACCGCGCCCAGGGTAAAGCGCTCCATGTCCGATACGTTGTCCCCGCCCACCTCGACGACGTCCGTGATGTTGGTGTACTCGAGCCGTAACGAGACGCGCTGGTTCCACGTGTAGCTCACGCCCGCACCCCACAAGAACACACCGCTGGTATCCGATTCGGAAACACGCCCTGACACGGGGTCAAACGTATCGAACGGGCCGGTGTCCTGGGCCGTGCCGCTAATATTCAGCTTGTTGTCGCCCATGTAGTAACCAAGGCGACCATAGACGTTCCACGTGTCCATGAACGGCAGCATGAACAGGCCCGAGACGGCCGGGCCACTGCTCTCGAACTCTGTCTTCACGTTGTACGAGCCAGCGGTCGGTTCGCCCGGCAACGGATTGACGATGTCGTACGTGTAGGTACCCCTGGACTCGATGTCCATCTTGCCCAGGTCCATCCACGTCGCTTCAAGGGCAAACCACGGCGCGATCTGATAGCCAACGAACAGGCTATAGGTGGTGTCCGTGTCGCTGAACTTGTTGCTGACGTCGGTGACGTTCACATCGCCGTAGAAGTCGACTGCATCGGCAACGATATTGGTCAGGTCGTTGGCATCCCGGTCCGAGAGATTCCAGTTGGACTGGCCGACGTCGCCGCCGATGTACCAGCCGGTCCGTTCCGCCGCGCTGGCGGAGGTCGCGACCATCACGGCCGCGGCGATCAGTGTAAGTGCACGTCTCATAGTGATGCTCCTTGCCTTTGAGAAAATCCTGATCTGTACGCGGCGGTTACTCGCGTATCGGCCTTGCCTGCCATCTACTTGCCGGTAGCCGGCTCTTGACGGCTATTTTCCGCCTGCCGGGTCGGCCTCGCCGTAAGGGAACGTCGCAATCAAACGTCGACCTGCCGGCCGCGGCCGCGCGGTTTTTACAGATTCGTTGTCTTTACGCAACATTAATTGTGCGATGCAGCAGGAGCTGGCGGCCGACGCATCAGGTCAGCAGGACCTCGACTCCGCGCGCGCGGATCGATTCGACACAATCCGGATCTGCGCCCGTGTCAGTGATCAGCAGATCGACCTCGCTGATCGGCGCGATCACGGACAAATTGCGGCGCAGCAGTTTCGAGGAATCCGTCACCGCGACCACCTGCCGCGTGTCCGACGGGTACGCCGACGCGCCCAGAATCCGCGAGAGAAAGGAACTCTTGCCGCGGATGCTGTTCTTCTTCTGATGAAAATGCTGCACATAGCAGCGAATGACGCGGTAGTCATCCTCATCCAGGACCGGCAGTGCTCTGGGCGCCTCGATCAGCTCCAGATCGATTGCTTGTGCCCATTGCAGCACGGAGGAGAGGGGAAGTGGCGAGGGTTCGGAGG
>JAPLML010000609.1 GCA_026387055.1 Planctomycetota bacterium
CAGATCCGCCTGAGCCCTTCGTAGCGCCGGCCGCCGCCGACGTGCCCGGATGCAGCCCCGCCCGTTCGCCCCCTCGCCCCGCGGCCCCCCGGCCGCCCCGGGCCCCCCTGCGCCACGCCCACGCCCCCACGCCACCCCACCCCCACCCCGCCCCGGCCGGCCGCCAAGTTCTTCACCGCTGATGGCGCACAAACGAACTTGACGGCGGTCCCCTCTGCCCCTACGCTAGCCTTTGTCCGAAGGGTAACGTGGCGGCCATTTCCATGAGCGGTTCGAGTCCGGCAGGGCCGGGGCTTGTCGCGGTCGCGGTCATCCTGGCGGCGGTGGGCCAGGGGCGGGCGGCCGGTCCGCCGGCGGCCCGAGGGCAGGAGGCGAACGTGAAGCCAGGCGCGCCCGTCGACATCGCACCGTGGGGAGAGCGGTCTTCGGCGGCCGACGGGCGGGAGGTCATCCTCGTCTGGGAAGACCCGCGGGACGTCTGCCGCGTCGCGGCGGCCTTCGCTGGCCCCCCGCCCGAGCCGGGCAAGGTTCGCCTGGAGTGGTGGCAGTCGCAGTGGCCGGAGCGCCGCATCCCGCGGGACCACCTGAGCGGCGCGGGCGGCTCCGGCTGGCTCAACATCGGCGACGGGTACCAGGGCCGCTGGCGCCGGGCCGATGCCGGCCTCGAGACCTCCGGCAACACCTGGACCTGGACCTTCCAGCCGGTCAACCGGACGGAGTTCCCCGGCCTCAAGGATTTCGCCGCCCCGTACCGGACCACGATGAAGGTGCGCCTGGTCTTCGAGGGCGCCCCGCCGAAAATCAGCGCGCTCCAGGTCTTCACGGACTCGACCTGGAAGTCCGCCGAGCTCGCCATCCAGTGGGGCGCCGCGGCCCGGGACGCGCAGGTCCGGGACGGCCGGCTGGAGGTTTTCAACGGTTACGCCGACCGGATCGCGCCGCTCGCCCCCGACAACGGCGTGGCGGTGGGGGCCGACGGCTCGTGGAAATCCGAGGTCAAGGGCCGCACGGCGGGCATCCTAGCCCGGATCTGGTATGCCACGAGCCCTAATATCAACACGTTTGATAATACCATCGTCACCGTGCGGGCGGCGCCGCACAGCTTCAGTTTCGAGGCGGCCCGGGCGGCGCGAGAGGGCATGGAAGCCGGTGCGGAGGCGCCGCTTTACTGCCCGATGTACGGCGTGGGGGTCTCGCGCGCCGACTACCCGTGGAAGGGCTTCTCGGCGACGCAAGGCTGGGGTGCGTCGAAGGTCCGGACGATCTACGATCGGGTGTCCCTCGAGCCGGAGCAGACGTTCGCCCGCGCCTGGTCCGACATGCCGCCGAAGCGCCAGTTCTACATCCCCCTCGGGTGCGAGGGCGGCCGCCAGCGGTTCGGTGTGGAGCCCGACGGCTCGGTCTTCTGCCGCAACGACCGCATCGACCAGCCGCGCGGCAAGGACACGCCGCGGCGGACGTGGGGCGCCAGCGCGCTCGACTACCATTTCGGCCTCCCGCCGGGCACGCCCAGGAAGCGGTGGATTGAAGACGAGTGCCTCCCCATCGTCCACGCCCAGTGGGAGCGCGAGGGCATCCGGTACACCCAGACCGCCTTCGCCACTCGGTTGGAGCCCGGCGGCCTCGGCTGGCCCGACATGCAGGCCGACGACACCACGGTCCTCGTCATGCAGGTGCTTTGCGAGAACGTCGGCGACAGGCCCGCCGGGGCCGCGCTCGACCTCTCGCTGGCGGCCGACGGGCGGCCGGTGCCCCTGGCGCTTCGCGACGGGCTCGTGTTCGCCCAACAGGGGGGCGCCGAGGCGCTGCGCTATGCCGTTGAGGCGGGGGCGCCCGCGCGTTTCTCCGCCGAGTCCGGCAGGATTCGCTATACCGAAGAAGTGCCGGCCGGCGGCAAGACCGCCGCGGTCGTCAAGATGCCTTTCATCACGCTCGACCAGCCGCCGGAGATCGCGCGGCTGAAGACGATGAGCTTTGCCGGGGAACTCGACCGCGTCCGCCGTTTCTGGCGCGGCCGCGCGGACGCCGGTTGCCAGGTCCGCACGCCGGTGCCCGAAATCAGCAGCTTCTACCGGGCCCACGTCTCGCATCTGCTGATCAACTGCGGGCGCGAGGTCGGCTCGGACCGCCTCATGGCCCGCGTCGGCAGCTTCGGCTACGGCGTGTACGGCAACGAATCGTGCATGATGATCACCGACCTCGACCGGCGCGGCCTGCACCGCGAGGCCGAGCGGTGCCTCGACACGTTCCTCCACTACCAGGGCACGTCGCCGCTGCCCGGCGACTACGCGTCGCAAGAGGGCGTCTTCAACGGCGCGGGCGGGTGGGAGTCCGGCGGCTACAACCAGCACCACGGCTGGATCCTCTGGGCCATGGCCGAGCACTACGGGTACACGGGCGACCGGGCGTGGCTTGAGCGAAGCGCCCCGAAGCTCGTCAAGGCCTGTCGCTGGATCATCACGGAGCGTGCCCGCACGAAGGCGTTCGCCCCCGGGAGCCTGCGGGCCATCGAGCGGGGCCTCCTGCCGCCGGGGTCGCTCGAAGATATCGGCGACTGGCGGTGCTGGCTCTCGAACAACGTCTTCAGTTGGTGGGGCCTGGACGCGGTCGCGAAGGCCCTGGCCGACGTCGGCCACCCCGAGGCCCAGGCGCTTCAGGCCGAGGCGGCGGCGTACCGCGCCGACATGCTGGCGGCGTTCCGCGAGGCGATGGTCCGCTCGCCCCTGGTGCCCCTGCGCGACGGCACCTGGATTCCGGCGATTCCGTCCGAGGTCCACCGCCGCGGCCGCACCTTCGGCTGGATCACGGTGACCCTCGAAGGGGCCATCTACCTCGTCCGCACCGGGGCGATCGCGCCCGACGACCCGCTCGCCCGGTGCATCATGCAGGACTACGAGGACAACCTGTACCTGTCGGAGCAATACGGCTACTCGCCGAGCCACCTCAAGGAGCACTGGTTCAGCCGCGGCGGGTTCTCCATGCAGCCGAACCTCCTGTGCTCCCCGCACCCGTACCTGATGCGCGACGAGATCCCGCATTTCCTCCGCAGCTACTTCAACGCCTTGGCGGTGACGTATTACCCCAACACGCAGATGCTGACGGAGCACCCGCTGCCCGGCATGGGCGACTGGCGCGGCGACCACTACAAATCGTCGGACGAGTCCAACTCGACGTACTGGCTGCGCCTGGCGTTCATCGACGAGCGCGGGGAGGACCTGTACCTGGGCCTGGCCGTGCCGCGGGCCTGGCTCACTGACGGGTCGGCCCCGGCCATCGAGCGGGCCGCGACGTATTTCGGGCCGATGGGCCTGGCCTACCAGTCGCACGCCGCCGCCGGCTCCATCCGCGCCGTGCTGGACCCGCCGACCCGCCGCCCGCCCAAGCTGAC
>JAPLML010000278.1 GCA_026387055.1 Planctomycetota bacterium
GAAGGGACTATAGACGTTGCCCATGACGCAGGAACCCGCCGGCGATCAGCCCTCGCCACCCGAGGTCCGCCGCCGCCCGTTCGCCATCGCCTGGCGCATCGGCGCGGTGGCGCTGGTGGTGCTGCTGATGGTCGCGGCGGCGCATTTCCTGCGCAACCCCGCCGGCGAGGGAGGCCCGAAGGGGTCGGCGGAAGTCTGGCCGCCTCCGACCGCCGGGGAGGGCCCCGCCGACCTGGTGAGGAAGGAGGGCGCCACCCAGGACCCGCCGGGCAGCATGCGGAAGCTTATGGCGGGCCTGATGAAGGCCGCCACCGAGGAGGACGGGGACTATAAGGACCCGAAGAACCAGACCCCGGAGGCCCGGCGCAAGTTCATCGCGGAGCAGCTCGGCGTGTCGCCGGACTATCCGCAAGACGCCATCCCGGCCGACCTGGCCCCCAAGGACGCGGAAGTCCTGATCGCGATCGAGAACCCGGGCGCCGCCGACGCCCGCATGGTCCTGGTCCGCGTCCGCAAGGACGTCCAGGCGGCGCTGGCGGAGTTCCAGAAACTGTACGTGACCTCCGGTTGGGCGAGCGACGGGCCGCCGGACTCCAAGGCCCAGCCGGACCAAGGCTGGCTCATGCGGTTCACGAAGGGCAACCAGGAGCGGATCGTCTACGCCCGCCCGCGCCACGTGGCCAACGAGTCGCTCGTGGCGATTTACGACTCGCGTTATTGAATGATTCGCGCCGCGGGTCTCCGACCCGCCCGCTGGAGCGAGAACTCGCAGAAGCGCGGAGATAAAAGGAGCCGCCATGGCGAAGTCGAAGGAATTGCAGCAGTGGCTGCCGAGCGGCGGCGTGCTCATCGTGGCGATCGGGGCCGGCCTCGTCGCCGCCATCCTCGTCAACGTGTACATCAACCACGTCAGGACCGAGTACGAGGCGGGGGCCAAGAACGTCCTCCAGATGGCCGAGGAGGTGGAGGTCGGCACCCCGCTCCAGGCCCGACACCTGAAGGTGGTGATGCTTCCCAAGCCGTTCGTCCCCGCCATGAAACAGGCCGTCGACGTGAAGGACAAGGACTCCAGCGTCATCGGCAAGAAGGCCCCGCGCCACATGTACCCGGGTGAGTTCCTGTTCTATCCCGATTTCATTCTCAATCCCATGCTTGAGCAGGTCCCCGACGTTCCGAAAGGCTACTCGCTGGTCACCATCCCGATCAGCGGCGAGCCTGGCGCCCAGCTCCAGCCCGGCACATTCGTGACCATCTACGGCGAATTCAACATCAGCGGCGATTCCAGGAGGCAGGACGTCCAGGTCCTGCGTGTCGTCGACAACGTCCGGGTCAAGCTCGTCGGGGGGTCCGCGGAGCCGGTGGGCGAGAAGAACCGATCCCACAACGATATCTCGATTATCGTCCGCCAGACCCAGGCGCAGCAACTGCTCCAGATTCAGCGGGCGATGCCCTCGAAGCGTTTCACCATTACGCTGGCGCACCGGCCGGAGGGACCCGAGTCGGCCGAACCCGAGGTCGACAGGCAGGTCCTCGACCTCATCGAGAAGGGCAAGGTCCCGGCGCTCGGCCCGTCGGCGGCGCCGTCGCCGCCCTGAAAGCCGACGCGGTGAACCTTTAGCGGAGCCGTAGCCCTCATGCGAGTCATTGCCTACAGCCAGTTGAGCGACGTGCGGCAGGAGGTCGAGCTCAAGACCGACCTGCTGCGCATCGGCCGCGATGCGGCCAACGATCTGGAACTCCCCAGCCCGTTCGTGTCGCGCGAGCACGCGCGGATCCTGAAGCACGACGGGGATTATTTCATCGAGAACGTCGGCCTCAACGGCACCCTCGTCGACGATCAGGTCGTCGGCGTCGGCGAACAGGTCAAGATCGCCGTCGGCCAGGAAATCCAGATCGGCGAGTGGGCCCTGTACCTGTCGGACGAGGATGTGGCCAGGCCGACGTCCGAGGCCATCCGCATCCGCCGCGAGAAGACGCCCCTGTCGAAGGCGATGGAGATCGAGAAGAAGACCCACGCGGAGCTCCTGCGGCGACTGAACCTGCGCACCGTTGACGTCGAGGCCCAGGACGACCCGCGCTACGTCTCGCACATCAAGGCCCACCTGAACGACATCCTCGACACCGCCATCAGCGAGGTGGACGACGAGACCGGCTGGTTCCTCGTCGAGCAGCAGCTCAAGCGCGACGTGATCACCGAGATCTCGCGCCGCGCGGGCAGCAAGATGCGCCCGCCCCTCCTGAAGCAGGGCGACTCCGTCCTCGACCCCCAGTACGAAGCGGGCCTCCTGCGGGTGCGCGACCTCCTGGTCTCCGACCTCGGCCTGAAGTTCGGCCCCGACCACGTCAAGGAGGACGTCGAGCGCATCGACGAGCGGTTCCACGAGGAGTTCAACCGCGAGGCGCCCCAGGTCACCGAGTCGCTCTGGGTCTACATCGTCCGCCGCTACCTCATGAAGGACATCCTCGACATCGTCTGCGGCCTGGGTCCCATCCAGGACCTGCTGGACATGCCGAACGTCACCGAAGTCATGGTCGTCGGCCCGTCGAAGATCTACATCGAGGAGCGGGGCGTCATCCGCAACACGGGCCGCTCGTTCTTCTCCGACGAGGTGGTCCACACGGTGATCGAGCGGATCGTGACGCCGATCGGGCGGCGCATCGACCGCTCTTCGCCGATCGTCGACGCCCGCCTGCCCGACGGCAGCCGCGTCAACGCCACCATCGCCCCCCTGAGTCTCTGCGGGCCGGTCCTGACCATCCGCAAGTTCTCCGAGGTCCCCACGAGCGCATCATCACGATCGAGGACTCGGCCGAGCTCCAGCTCTTCCAGGAGCACGTGGTGCGCATGGAGACCCGGCAGGCCAACGTCGAGGGCAAGGGCCGGTACAGCATCCGCGACCTCGTGCAGAACGCCCTGCGCATGCGGCCGGACCGCATCATCGTCGGCGAAGTCCGCGGCGCCGAGGCCCTCGACATGCTCCAGGCCATGAACACCGGCCACGACGGATCCCTGACGACCATCCACGCCAACGGCCCCGAGGACGCCATGAAACGCCTCGAGGGCCTCGTCCTGGAGGCC
>JAPLML010000496.1 GCA_026387055.1 Planctomycetota bacterium
TGCCACGGCCGGACAAGCCGGCCGTGCCACAACTGCTATCGGGACTATGGCACACTCGCTAGACACATCCTTACGAGAGGGGGGGTAGGCCGGCACGCACGCCAAACACGTACCGGGTCGGAGACCCGGCGGGCCAAACCACGGCATGAAAGGGAACAGAACCGTGCCTCATGGATTGCGCAGCCTCGCGCCGCACCTCATCGCGTGGGTTATAGCCATCTGTATTGGAACCACCTTCGCGCCGCCGTCGGCGGCGGCGGACCGCGTGGCGGTCTGGGACGGCTCCTCCAACTCCTGGAGCAGCGCGGCCCACTGGTCGACCAACCCGCTGTATCCGAACAACGGCAACGGCGGCTTCACGTTCGACGCCACCATCGGCAGCGGCACCGTCACCCAGGACGTGCCCGCCACCATCCAGCAGCTCGAGCTCTCGGGCGGCAACCTGGACGGCGCCGCCAACCTTTACCTGGCCCAGGGCGGCACGTGGAGCCGGGGGGCGATGGGCGGCACCGGCGCCACCGAGGTCGCGCCGGCGGCCACGCTGAATATCACCGGCTCCAACCCCCCGCCGCTCGCCCGGACCATCAACGACCGCGGGACCATCGTTCAGACGGGCACGTACGGTCTCCAGGCCGCCGGCGGCGGAAGCGGGGCCGTCGTCAACATCCTTTTCGGCGGCACGTTCGATGTCCAAGGCAACAGTTCCTTCGCCACGTGGGACGGCGCGTCGGGGGCCATCAACAACGCCGGCACGTTCAAGAAGTCCGTCAAGACCGGCACCGCGGGAACGGACAACTACTGGACCTTCAACAACTCCGGCCTCGTGAAGGTCGAGACCGGCACGCTCTCCCTCGCCGGCGGCGGCACGAGCACCGGGACCTTCCAGGTGGACGCCGGCGCCGGCCTTGTCTTTGGCGAGGCCACCTACAACCTCGGCGGCTCGACCTTCTCGAACGCCGGCCTGATCACCCTGACCAACGCCGCCATCCTCCTCTTCGACACCCCCGTGGCGCTGGGCGGAACGGTCGATCTCGGCAATGCCACGCTCGGCGGCGCCGGCGCCGTTACTGTCCAGGGCACGATGAACTGGACGTGGGGCGCGATGCGCGGCAGCGGCGCCACGGACGTCGCCCCGGGGGCCACGCTGAAGGTCGTCGGCAACAACTACACGCGGCTCGCGCGGACGATCAACATCGGCGGGACCATCGTCCAGACGGGCCCGCGCGGCCCTTATGCCGCCAGCGGCGAAAGCGCGGCCGTCCTCAACATCCTCGCCGGCGGCACGTTCGATGCCCGAAGCGACGCCTTCTTGAGCACCTGGGACGGCGCGTCGGGCGCCGTCAACAACGCCGGCACGTTCAAGAAATCCGCCGGGACCGGTACGATGACGGTGGACAGCCACTGGGCCTTCAACAACTCCGGCCTCGTGAAGGTCGAGAGCGGCACGCTGGCGCTCGAGGGCGGGGGGACCTCCAGCGGCGCCTTCCAGGTGGACGCCGGCGCCGCCCTCATCTTCCGCGGCGGCCTCCATGATCTGGCGGCCGGTTCCTCCCTGACGGGCGAGGGGCGGGTGGTCGTCAGCACCGGCCAGGTCAACCTGGCGGGCACGACGGGCCCCGACCTGACGATGGAAGTCAGCAACCTCGGCACGCTCAACTTCGGCGCCTCCGAACACCTGAAGGCGCTGAACATCCCGTCCGGCAACGCCGTGCTGACCCCGGGAGACCCCAAGGTCCTGGTGACCCGCAGCCTGACGGTCAACACCTCGAACGGCCGTCTGGACCTCACCGACAACGACCTGATCGTGGACTACGCCGGCGGAACGCCGTATACACCCTCGCCGGAACTCGGGAACATCAAGGCATGGATCACCGCGGGTTATGCCGGCAGGTCGTGGACCGGCAAGGGCATCATCTCGAGCGCGGCGGTGGCCGACCCTATCAGCCTCGGCGTCGGCTACGCCCAGAACGACATGCTCTTCGCGCCCTACAATGCGTTCTCAGGCGAGCCGGTGGACTCAAGCACGATCCTCGTGAAGTTCACCTACAACGGCGACCTGAACCTCGACGGCTGCGTGGACGACAATGACGTCACGTTCTTCAACCTCTTCTACGACGGCGGCATCACGGCCAGCCACTACTGGAACGAAGGCGACATCTTCGGCTACTACGGCCGCATCGACGACAACGACGTGACGATCCTGGGCCTGACCTACGGCTCAGGGATCGGCGACCCGCTCAGCGGCGCCGTGCCCGAACCCGCGACGCTCGGCCTTATCGCGCTTGGCGCGGTTGCCATCGCCGGCAGGCGCCGCACCAGGTAGCACGGCCGGACAAGACCGGCCGTGGCACACCTGCCGGGGTACGCTGAACACGTGGGATCATCCACGCGCACGAAAAAGGGCCGGGGGCCTCCAAGAGGCGCCCCCACCTGCGTGCCCGAGCCGATCTGCCGGACCGTGTTGGCGTTCGGGAACCACACGGTGTCGCTCGCGCTCAGGTTAAAGTCGACGTACTGGAAGAAATGGAAGTCAATCGGCAGGGCGCTCGTGTTGCAGATCTTGATCGTCTCGGCCATGTCGGACGTGCCGCTGCCCATCTGGCCGCCGATGAGAAGGAACGTGAGCTCGATCTTGAAGGTGCCGCCCTTGTCCAGGTAGCGGCAGAAGAGCATATCATTGACGCCGTCGCCGTTGGCGTCCGACAGCCGCGGCATACCGGTCGGCACGTCAAGAGTTGCAGCGTCAACAGGCTTCTCGGGGCCGCTCGCCCCCGTGCGCCACCAGAACCATTGCTGGCTGATGTATTGCCTCCCGTCCACTTCCCAGGAGTAGAGCCCGGCCGGCGACAACGGGTCGAACAGCGCCACCGAGTTGGCGTCATAGAGCGATGCCGTAGGCCCAGCCCCTGCGTAACCCGCCGACAGAACCAGCGCCACCGCCGCCAGCGCCAAGACCAAACCCCTGCGACCGGCCCCCGCGTGTTTGCGTGACATTTCCGGTTCCTCCCTTGCTGGCACATCTACCACGGTCACGGCGGCGCCGGGACTATGCCCGCACCGCGCAAGCCGAAACCGTTCAAAGTGCACACACTCTCTGCGCATGCAACTGACATAGTATACCTCATAATCGGCCCCAGTCAAACGCGGGAGCCAAAAAACCGCGTGTTTCCCCTTTTGCGGCCGTATTCCAGGCGATTCCTCATCAAATACCGAATAAACATATACGCCAGGACACACGCTTCGACCCTCAGAGTATCCTCCCCGGCGCCTCGGCGGTCCCCGACCAGCCGGTTTGACACCCTCCTTTTCCGAGGTATACTCCCCCTGTACCCCCGCCTTCAGGGGTCTGCCCCGGCCAAGGGACTTGCGATGCGCCTTCGCCCCGCACTTGTTGCCGCGCTGCTGGTGGCTGCCGCCTCGCCGGCTCTGGCCGAGCGTACACTCAACGCCGACGATTACCTCGACCGCCTGCGCGGCCTGTGGCTGGGCGAGGTCCTGGGCAACTACGCCGGGCGGCCCTACGAGGGCGCCTACGCCGTCCGCGGCGGCGTGCCCATGGAAACGATCGACTGGTCTCGCTTCATCGCCACCAACCCGTGGGTCGGAGACGACGACACGGGCTTCGAATATATGAACATCGACCTATTGACCCAGTATCCGGTGCCGTGCCCGTCGCAGACCACGCACGTCTGGAGGAAACACGTCCCCCTGCCCTCGTTCTCCATCGCGAACCGCCAGGCCCGCTGGCTCATGGCGGACGGCACGACCTACCCCGACACCGGAAGTCTTCGGAACAACATGCACTGGTACTCCATCGATTCGCAGATCACGACCGAAAGCGTCGGCGCCTCGGCGCCGGGGATGCGGCAGAGGGCGTCGGACCTGGCGGGGCGGCTGGGCTCCGTGACGAACGACGGCTACGCCGTCCACGCCGCCCAGTTCTACGCCGCCATGTACGCGGCCGCGCCGCTCGAGACGGACGTGGAGGCGGTGGTCGCCAAGGGGCTGGAGGTTGTGCCAGCCACCTCGCGCACGTACGCCATCATCCAGGACGTCCGCACCTGGTACGCCGCCGACAAGGCCGACGGGGTCCTCGACTGGCGGGCCACGCAGGAGAGAATTTACGACACGTACGTGGGGGCCGGCTCGATGGGCCGGTACCGTAACTGGGTCGAATCGTCGGTCAACACCGCCCTCACGACCCTGGCGATCCTCTATGGCCAGGGGGACTTCAAGCGGACGGTCGAGATCGGCGTCGCGGGCGGCTTCGACAGCGACTGCAACCCCGCGACCGCCGGCGGCCTCGTGGGCCTCATGAAGGGGTGGTCGGGCCTTCCGCCGGACCTCACCGGCGCGGCGACGGATAACTACCACCTGTCGACATTCATCAATTATCCGGCCGACACGACCCTCACCGAGATCGCCCGCCGCCAGCAGGCCGTCGCCGAGCGCCAGATCCTCCTGGGGGGCGGGTCGATTGAGGGCGAGGGGCCCGCACGGACTTACCACCTTCCCGCCGCCGACGCCGTCCGGCCGCCGCCCGAGAAGCCCGACCCGCCGGGGCCGCGCGGCCTCGTAGCCGCCGTCCGCGCCGCCGGCGGCACGGTCACCGCCGGCGCCAGCGTCGAGAAACGCGACCCCGCCAGCGACCGCGACAACCTGGACCAGATCATCGACGGCATCACCGATGTGAGCTACAACGGCCACCTGCCCTATACCACGTACGACGGCGCCA
>JAPLML010000008.1 GCA_026387055.1 Planctomycetota bacterium
CGCCACCCGTTTAGAAGATGGTGTAGATGAACGGCGCGAGGCTCGTGCCGCCGAGGACCACGAGGAGGCCGAGGATCAGGAGCGCCAGGAGGATCGGCAGGAGCCACCACTTCTTGTTGTGTTTCAGGAAATCCCAGAACTCGCGCCCCAGGCCCATCCGCGGCTGGGCCGCCTCGCGGCGGAACTCGCCGGCTTTGCCCGGTTCGCTTGGCATGCTCGCGTCCTCATCGGGACAGGCGCCATCCGCAGGCGCGTGGGGGCGGCGCACCCGCCCTGCGTCAGACCTCTTTCCGGGCCACCAGGGCGCACTCCGGCAGCCACGCGGAGCGGAACCGTCCGGGTAGGAACCCATGCAGAAATGTCCAGTGCTCTAGCGTGCGCAGGTTCTGCCGCCCGAGCTCCCGCTTCAATTCGCCGAGGCGGCGCATGCCGACGTGCGCCTCCCGCCGGTCGGCGCCCCCGTAGAGGCGGCGCCGCAGGAAGTTCAGGTTCGGCGTGGTCATGCAGAACCGGCCGCCGGGGGCGAGGACCCGGGCCGACTCGCTCAGCAGGCGGCCCTGATCGTCGGGAGCAAGGTGTTCCAGCACGTCGGTGCACAGGACGGCGCTGAAGGAGGCGTCGGGGTACGGCAGCCCGCCGTCCGGGTCGAGGACGCTGAACCGCCCCCGCGGCACCCGGCCGATCGCCTGCTGGATCGCCCAGGCCGAGACGTCGCAGCCGGCCAGGTCGCGGCCGTCGTTGAATCGCGCCAGCAGGAAACCGTAAGCGCACCCTACGTCCAGGAGGGGCCCGCGGCCGGTGTGCGGCCGGAACCACCGCGCGAGCCGATTGAAGTAGAGACCGACGTCGCGATAGCCGCCCATGCTATAGAAGAAAGACCGCCTGCCCTGGAAGTATTTGCGATCGTATTGCATGCCGCCTGGTTTCTACCGCATGAGACGCGGGTCCGCAAGCCGTGGCACCCATCCCACGCGTGCCGTCGCCGGTCACGCCGGCCCCGGCCACGAGCAGATCACCGCGGTTCCGGCGCGGGCGCCCGGCCGGACGCGCAGCGTGCCGCCGATGGCGTCGGCCCGGTAGCGCATCGTGTGCATCCCCATGCCCTTACCGCGGGCCGCCTTCTTCGTCATGCCCACGCCGTTGTCCTCGACGGTCAGCACGATCTCGCCGGCGCGGTCCTCAAGGACCATCTCGATCACGTCCGGCTGGGCGTGCTTCAGCGCGTTGTTGACCGCCTCCTGGGCGATGCGGAACAGGTGCGTGGCCACGGTCTCATCCTTGATGGCGACGGGCGATTCGCACCGGAAGCGGCACGCGACGCCGGACTGCCGCTGGGTGGTGTCCGCCAGTTCCGCCAGGCTGGCCGAGAGCCCCCCCTGATGCAGGCCCACGGGATCCAGGCCCTTGGCCAGCGAGCGGACCTCGGCGATCGCCTTCTTGACCTGGTGCTGGAGCTGCTGCACCGTGCAGGTCTCCTCCGGGATCCTGCCTGCCACCCTCCTGGCCAGGGCGTTCAGGAGGAAGGCGAGGGCCGTCAGGTTCTGACCGACGGTATCGTGAAGGTCCCGGCCGATCCGCCGGCGTTCGGCTTCGCTGGCCTCCAGCACTTCGCGCTTCAGGCGAAGGCGCAGGGCCATCTGCTCCGCGAGGTCCTGGTTGGCCGTCTCCAGCTCGGCGGTGCGCTGGCCCACGCGGCGCTCCAAGTCGGCGTTGATCCGGCGGACCTCTTCCTCGGCCCGGCGCTGCGCCTCCAGCATGCGGCTGTTCTGGAGGGCGATGGCCGCCAGCTTGCCGAAGGCCGAGGCCATCCGCGCGTCGTTCTCCGTGAAGCCCCCCGGCTTGTTCGCCAGGCCCAGCAGGCCGCACGCCTTGCCCTGGAGGACCAGCGGCGCGAACAGCACGTTGTCGAGCGCCGCATGCCCCGGCGGCATGAACTTCACCCACGGGCTGCCGGCGAAGTCGTTCTCGAAGACCGGCTGGCCGGTCCGGTACGCGACCTCGCGCAGCCCGCGGATCGGCATGGGCAGCGCCGGATCGACGCTACAGGGGCGACCCCCCGCTTCCAGGAACACGACGTCGTTCTCCGTTCCCGCGGCGTTGATCAGGGCCACGTAGCCGGCCGTGGCGCCGATCAGACCCCGACAGGAACCAAAAATCTCCCGGGCGGCATCGGCGAACTCGTGGTACTCCAGGATGGCGCGCGCGGCCGCGTGCAAGGCTTCGATCTCGGCCCGCCGCGCGGCCGATTCCTCGAGGGCACCCCCCAGGGCTTCCTCGGCCTTGGCGTGGCGCGTGATGTCGCGGAAGATCTCCAGCTTCGAGACGCTGCCGTCGGGGTTCCGCAAGGGCGTGTCGACCAGGTCGTAGACCTTGCCGCTCTTCGGAGAAGTCCATTCCCACCGGACGGTCCCGCCCGCAAAGACCTCCGCGTTCTTGCACCAGGGACAGACCTCGCGGCGGCCGTGGAAGTACTCGTAACACTTCCGGCCCTCGACCGGACCGAACTCGCGGATCAAGACCGGGTTGACGTACTCGATGGCGTACTGCGGATTGACGACGTAGACGCCGTCTTCCATGGCATCCAGGATGCCGAGAAGGCGTCCGCGTTCTCGCAGAGCGCCGTCCGTCGATTCTTGCACGGCGTCGGGCTTCCGGTCGGAAATGCGCCTGCCCATGGCGGCCCCTTCTACCAAGAGGACGGCCGAAGTACGTCTGTGTGGGGATTATATCGTTGCCGGTGCACGCCTGCAAGTCGGCTAGAACTGGCGGAAGTATCGCTTCGGTTCCGGCGCGCCGCCGCGAGGGACCCAGTACGTCCCCGCGGCGCGGTCGAACCTCCGGTGAAGCGGGTCGCGGCCGGCCAGACGCATCGCCAGGCCGATGGGCGTCAGGATGCCGTAGTAGACGATCGCCAGGACGACGTACGACACGACGAAGCCGATCGGCGCGCCGAGGAGACTCAACGCCAGGTACAGCGGTCGCAGGCACGCCGGCGCCGCCGCGGCCAGCGCGCCGCACGCACCCGCCGCGGCCCACAGCGCCCAGGCGGTGACCTCGGCGGCGCGATCGCCAAGAGCGAAACCGAAAAGGCTGTGCCGCCACCACACCCACAGGCCGAGGGCCGCCAGGGCCGCGAGCGCCGCGAGGCCGAAGCCCCGCAACCGCCGCCGGTCAGGATGCCAGTTAATGTCGATTAAAGCCATGTCGTTAACCCAACGGGCGCGCCCAGTAAACTGGGCGGCTAAATGGGCGATGAACATTTGGCCGTCCGCCGCGGCGGACGCGTGTGTCAATCGAGGTCAAACTGCGCCAGGTACTCATCCACCTCGTGCGGCCGGGCCTCGGGCTGCT
>JAPLML010000229.1 GCA_026387055.1 Planctomycetota bacterium
CCGACCGAAAAAAAGTTCAAAGTTCAAAGTTCAAAGGAAAGACACAGAGTTCAAAGTGGGAACTCAAGGGCAGGGGATGCCTTTGAGTCTTTAGACTTTGAACCTTGAACCTTGAACTTTGAACTATGCGTCTTTACTTCCTGATGCCCAGCCGCTCGATTACCGCCAGGTACCGCCGGCGGTCCTCGTGGGCCAGGTACTTCAGGAGGCTGGCCCTGCGGCCGACCATCTTCAGAAGACCTCGGCGGGACGAGTGGTCCTTCAGGTGGCCCTTGAGGTGCTCCGTCAGGTGGTTGATCCGCTCCGTGAGAAGGGCGATTTGGACTTCCGGTGACCCCGTATCGCTCTCGTGCACCCGAAACGTCTCAATGATGCTCAGCTTCTTCGCGGCCATCCGACTCTCCTTGTGACACATGGGCGACGGGAGGCGGCTACTCCCGTCCCTGACACCGTTTCCCCCTGCTACATTAGCGGCCGCTTCTATCGCAATACTTTATCCAAAATGCGGGGCGAAGGCAATAGGGTGTTTGCGGAATCGGGGCAGGTCTCCCGCCGCTCCCGCGGCGGGCTCGAAGGACCTACTTCACGTCGCGCGTCTGAAGCCGTTCGACGCGGATGCCGCCCGCCCCGTCGACGGGGCAAACGTTCTCGCAGGTGCCGCAGCCGGTGCACCGGTCGCGCAGGACGTACGGCAGGCCGAGCTTGCGCCTCTTGGGGGGCAGGGCGGCCAGCTCGGCCTTCTCGTCGGCCGTGAGGGTCGCGCCGCCGCGGCGTTTGGTGTCGAGCTCCTCGTAGCGATTGCGCTTCGGCTGGGGCATCTTGAGCCAGTCAAGGTTCGCCACCTCCTCGGTCTCGTGGCTGATGGCCTTCTCGCCCAGGGGACACTGCTCCTCGCACGTCAGGCATTCCTCGCCGCGGGCCCACGGCAGGCACCGGCTCTTGTCGAAGACGGCCGTGCCGATCTTGCGGGCGATCTTCTGCGGGTGCGTCAGCTTCCCGATCGCCCCGGTGGGGCAGACGACGCCGCAGAGGTTCGCCGGGCGGTCGAGGCGGCCGCTCTCGACGTCCTCTTTCCGCACGTTGCAGTAGTAATCGCAGTAGCCGATGTTGAAGACAAACGTTGGCGTCCAGAGCCCGCCGATGCCGTTCTCGACGCCCGACGGGTGCAGAGCGTTCGTGGGGCAGGCCCGCATGCACGCGCCGCAGCGGATGCAGGCGGCTTGGAACTCGGCGTCGGGCTGAAGCGCGCCCGGCGGCCGCAGCATCGGGTTCGTCTCGTCCTTCTGGCGCGTCCGCTGATCCAGCAGGAGGGCGGGGCCCAGGATCACGCTGGCGGCCGCCGCGCCGAGGAATGCCCGCCGGCCTGGGCAGACCTGCGGCTCCGGGCGGACCGGCGTGGGCGAGCCGGCCCCGATGTGGATCGCATCGACCGGGCAGAAGTCGCGCTCGCACGCGTAGCAGAAGACGCACTCCTGTACGACGCTCGCGTACGGCTTGTCGTTGTCCTTCGGCTGAAACGCGCCGGTCTTGCAGCGCTTCCGGCACGCGCCGCAGGCGATGCACTTCTGGCTCACGCGCGGCCGAAGGGGGCTCGCGGAACCCAGGAGGCCCAGCAGGGCCCCGAGCGGGCAGAGGTTCCGGCACCAGAAGCGCTTCTGGTACGCCTGCGCGAGCACGATGCCCGCCAGCAGCGCCGTGAATACGAATGACCACAGGTACGCGACGTGGGTGTCGCCCTTCTTGAAATCCGTGTCGCGGATGAACAGGCGGGCCCGCGCCGCCCAGTCGTAGGCCCGCCCGGCGGAGCGAAGCCCGGACTCTTCGGCCGCCACGAGGCCCGCCTTGACCGCATGGTCGGCAATCGGGTAAAGCGCGACGCCGTACGAGCGGGTCGCGATGCATACGGGATCGAACAACCCGACTACGCCGAGCCGGAAGACGGCCAGCACGAGCAGGGCGACCAGCAGCCCGTACTTCACCTGCCGGAGGCGAGGCCCGACGTTGGCCGACCGGTCGCGCTTCCGAAAGAGGAGCTTGTCGACGATGTCCATCGTCGTGCCGAGCGGGCAGATCCATCCGCAGTACGCCCGCGGCGCCAGGAGCGACAGCGCCACGACCACAAGCCCCGCCAGGAGCGCCGCCGTGAACGCCCCCGCCAGCGCCATGCCCACGAGCACCAGCGGATCAGTGATGAGAAACAGTTGGGCGAGCCACGGTCGCGCTGCCACGGGCGTCCCGAGCGCGGTCATCACCAGCAGGGCGAGAAAGAGCGCGAGGAACGCGAGCTGGACGACGATGCGCAGGCCGTGTAGCGGGTGCCGAGGTTTCTTGGGCCGGGCCATCAGGCCGACACCTCGATCTTCGACGGATCGGCGACGCCCAGGCCCGCGGCGGCGCCGAGGGCAATGCAGCCGACGGCCGCCAGGTCATGATGGCCCTTCGGCCAGGGGAGGTTCTTCGGGTCGGCCCCCCAGCAGTCGACCGTGACGGCGCTCGTGCCGCAGACGAGGGTGCGGCCGGCGACGATCTGGTCGCGCCGTCCGCCGCTCGGCCCGCCGGCGATCATGACGCGGGTGGCGTCCAGGATGTTCAGCGTGGGCCGGATCATCACGTTCAGGTCGGCCAGGTTCTGGCTGATGTCCTGGTGGAACTTGCCGCGGTCGCCGCCCTGGACGCCCATCAGGTTCTTCATGCACAACGTGACCTTGGCCTGCGGATGGTTGTGCACCTTGGCGCAGGCCACGTTGATGAAGACGTCGGCCGTCAGGGCGTCTTCGTAGATGGGCCACTCGGCCACGCGCTTGGCGCGGGGGTCGTCGAACTTGAGCATGAGAAATCGGTGCGGGGCGCACAGGAAGACCTCGGCCCCGGCGGCCTTCGCCGCCTTCTCGATGCCGCTGAACTCGTAGCACTTCGAGGTCGTGCCGACCGTGTTGTCGAACACCTTGACGGTCTTGGCGCCGGCCTCGCGGCAGAGCTGCACGAGCGTGGAGACGACCGCCGGGTCGACGGTCGCGCCCATCTCGGGCACCTGGGCCCAGCCGATGTTCGGCTTGATGACGACCCCGTCGCCCGGCTTGACGAAGGTGCGGACGCCTTCCGCCCCGCAGAGCTTCTCGATGGCCACGCGGACGCGCCGGCCGGGGTCGTCGCCGCCCTGCGCAAGGCCGAGGCGGTGCTTCCACGGCTCGGCCATCGGGTGCGGCCGGGCGCGAAACTTCACGCCGCCCTCGGGCCCCGGCGAGCAGCCCGGCAGGGCAACGGCGGCCACTAGCGCGGCGCCCGCGCCCTTGAGAAAGCCGCGCCGCTTAAGGGGGTTGCTCATGTCAAGACCTCAAATGTCCAATGCCTCATGATTAGTCATTAGACATTAGTCATTAGTCATTTTGCATTCGGAATGCCCTTGTCGAGCTTGGCGATGAAGTCGCGAACGATCTCCAGCAGGCGGCCGATGGGGAACGGCTTGCGCAGGTAATCGTCCACGCCGTGCCGCTCGGCGAACTCCTTGTGCCGCATCCCCTCGTTGCCGGTCACCATGCAGACCAGGGGTCGCATGCCCTTCATGGCGGGGCTGCCCTTGAGTTTCTGAAGGATCTGGAAGCCGCCGCGCTTCGGCAGCATGACGTCCAGGACGACGATGTCGGGGCTCTCGGCCTCCGCCAGGTCGAGCGCGGTCAGGCCGTCGGACGCCGACAGGACCGTGTGATTCAGCTCCCCGAGGGCCATGGTCATGGTGGCCAGGATGTCGGGGTCGTCATCGGCCACCAGGATCTTGTACTTGCGTGTCTGCTCTTGGGCCACGGTATGTTCCTCGCCAGGGATTCACCGGAGGATTGTACGAGAATCCTTCCTGCGCGTCAACGCAAGCCTGGGCGAGATACGAAGGCAGAATGATGAACCATGCGTGGGCGACCGCCGCGGCCGCCGGGTCAGTGGCTTCCTCAGCCAG
This sequence comes from Planctomycetota bacterium, assembly GCA_026387055.1. Lineage (GTDB taxonomy): Bacteria > Planctomycetota > Phycisphaerae > FEN-1346 > FEN-1346 > JAPLML01. The sequence continues at coordinate 3,950 of JAPLML010000229.1, forward strand.
GCTTACAGCCGGCACAGAAGGTGAGCGTGGCCAGGATCGCCGCCACGAGGATCGGTATCAGCCAGCGGAGCATCTTTGACATCTTCGGTCTCCCTTTGCCCAATCAATCTTAGCCATCGGCCGCCGCCGGTCAAGGGGGTGCGGAAAAAGGTGCATGTGTCGACAACGCCACAACGCGTCCCCAGCCCGCCGCGGCATACGTGTTTAGCGTATCCTGGCAGGTGTGGCACGGCCGGCTTGTCCGGCCGTGGGGAATGTGGCCGGCGCTCTGCCACGGCCGGACAAGCCGGCCGTGCCACACCTGCTATCGGGACAATGGCACACGCGCTAAACACATACGCTGCCGCGGCGGGCTCGGGCAAAGCACGTTGGCGAGGTTGCCCTACGGGCCTGCGTACCAGAGCGCCGCCGCCACGGCGACCGCGGCCAGGCAGGCGGCGTGCGTCAGGATGAACGTCGTGTTTGCGAGGTCGCGGTTCAGGCCGAAGAGGTTGGCCATCAGCACCGAGTACAGGGCCGTGGGCATGGCGGCCAGGAGAACGCAGACGTAGAGCGGCTGGCCCGTGATGCCCATCGCGAGCGCCAGGCCCAGCATCAGCGCGGGGCTGAGAAGGAACTTGAGCAGCGCCGACCCGAGGGCCTTCTTCCAGAAGACCGGAATCCGCCCCGCATACACGGTCATGCCCACGCTGCCGAACTGCATCAGGATGCCGACGATCATCAGGATGTCGATGACGTGCGACTGCTTGATGGCCTCCGGCGGCTTCGGGCCCGCCAGGTTGAGGACCAGGCCCAGGGTCGCCATGTAGAGCGGCAGGCTCCGCAGGTCCGTCAGCGTCCGCCACAGGGTCCGCAGGGCGTAGGGCAGCGGTGGGACGTTCTCGCCGACGCCGGAGGCCGCCTCGCCGTAGTGCCGCCCGATCGGGAAACAGAAGAGGAACGCGAAGAACGGCCACATCATGCAGAACATCTGCTCGAGGGCCAGCCCCTGGAGCCCCCAGATGGCGAAGCACAGGAACCCGCCGAGGGTGTAGCCGACGTTCCCCATCCCCGCCTGGAGTCCGAAGACCGCCGCGTCGGCCGGCGCCATCCGCCGCCACCGCGCCACGGCCAGCCCCGCCAGGCACGTCGCCACACCGACCGCGACGGCCACCACCGGCACCTTCCACACGCCTGCGTAGATCTCCAGGTGCCAGATGGCCAGGCAGGCGATGGGGGCGTCGCACCCGACGATGGTCGCGCTCATGATGCCGCGCGCCCAGTCGGGATTCAGGATGCCGCGCCGCCGCGCCGCGTATCCGCCCGCGATGGCCAGCACCATGCAGCCGAGGAAGAGGGGGAACCGGTACTCGGCGATGCCGTTCACACGGGGCTTTCATGGATGCGCCGGCGCAGGATCTCGTAGATCACGCAGTCGGCCGGAAGGCCCTTCGCCATGTGGTTGGCGATGACGCCTTCGGCGCCCAGGAGGGCCATCGTGGCCTGTTTGCCGGCCTCGACGCCGGGCTGGTCGTAGGCGTCGATGCCGAGCATCTCGCCCGCCAGCGAGGTCTGGAACATCAGCATCATCATCAGGCCGCCGACGCTCGGCGGCGTGATTCTTGGGATGACGATCTTCGCCACCGGCCGCTGCGAGACGCCCGCCAGGGCCCACAGCGTCGCCCGCTCCTCGGCCTTGAAGAGCTCTTTCAGCGTGCGCTTCTTGAGGAAGTCGAAGCCGCGCGGCAGGCCGTCGACCTCCGGCAGGCACACGTTGTCGCCGAAGTCCTCGACCGAGAGGATCGTGAAGACCTTGTCGGCGGGCCCCTGGCGATACAGTTGCACCTGCGAGTGCTGGTCGGTGACGCCCAGGGCGTTGATCGGCGTGGGGCCGACGAACGCGCCGCCGGGGCAGACCTTGCCCAGGCTCTCGGCCCAGAGCTGCCGGAACCAGTCGGCCACGTCCTTGAGCGCGGCCGAGTAGGACATCATGACCGACATCGGCTTGCCCCGTCGGTAGTGGCCGATCTGCACGGCGGCGCCCTGCGCGGCCGGGTTCGTGTCGAAGTCCTCGCGCGTGCACCGCTTGACCATGTCGCCGGCGCCCTTCAGGAGATCCTCGACCTTGATGCCGATCAGGGCCGCCGGCAGCAGGCCGACGGGCGAGAGAGCGCTCCAGCGTCCGCCGAGTTTTGGGGCGGCCTCGAAGCTCTCCAGCTCCAGGCCCGTGGCCGCTTCGCGCAGGGGGCTCTCCTGGCCGGGCGAGGCGGGCTGGGTGATGAGGACGAAGCGCTTCTGCCACCCCTTGCCCACGCACTGCTGCACCAGCTCGAGCGTGACGAGGAACTGCGAGAGCGTCTCGCCCGTCTCGCCGCTCTTGGAGATAACGATGAAGAGCGTGCGGTGCGGGCTCACGAGCTCCGTCATGGCGCGAAACTCGGCGGGATCCACGTTGTCCATGACCCACAGGCGCGGCAGCCCGCCGCGCGCTTCCTTCGAGAGCAGGTTCCAGTACGGCGGCCGCAGGGCGGTGCGCAGGGCGATCGTTCCCAGGGCGCTTCCGCCGATGCCCAGGACCACCACGTCGTCGAACTTCCCCTTGGTCTTGCGGACGTAGGCGAGCACCTCTTTGAGTTGCGAGAGCTTCTTGTCGGTCGGCACGTCGCGGTAGGGGGTCTCGGGCGGCTTCTTGTTGAGGCGGTGGACGATGGCGATCGTCTCCTCGCCGAGGTCTCGCCACTCGGCCTCGGTGAGGCCGTTGAAGGGGCCGATGGCCCTGGCGAGTGCCCCCTTGAACTCGTAGCGGATGTCGGTGTTCGGCACGGTCTGGGCTCCTTGTTGTGGTTGCTTGGCCGTCATCGTTTGGTAGCCATCGTTTAGCCGCGGCCGGTACGGCCGCGACGATTCGTTCGTCGCCGTACCGGCGACGGCTAAACGATGATGCGCGCCGCGGCCGGTACGGCCGCGATGAGTCGTTCGTCGCCGTACCGGCGACGGCTCAACGATGCTACGCCCGCCCTAACTTAGCATACTGCGGATCGAGGAGTTTTTCACCAACCGTGTTGAACCGGATGCGCACGAGCCTTCGCCCGCCGCCGGTCGTGAAGGCCATCACGCGGCCGATGCCGTACGTGGGGTGCCGCACCATCTCGCCGAGCGTCAGGCCCGTGACCTTGTCGGTCTCGGGCTTGATGACGCGATCGCGCCCGGGGCCGCTGTAGCCGTAGCCTTCGCCGAGGGTCGCCGGAGTGGTGCCGGTGGTCTCGTCGATCGGCTCGACGCTCTCCCGGGGGATTTCGCGGAGGAACGGGCTGGGCACGTGCCGCTCCGGCCGGCCGCGGACGCGGCGGAACCGGCCGTACGTCAGCGTCAGGAACTGCTTGGCCCGCGTCAGGCCGACGAAGAACAGCCGGCGCTCCTCCTCGACCTGCGAACGGTCTTCCCGGCTCCGGACGTGCGGCAGGAGGCCGTCCTCGCACCCCGCGACGAAGACCGCCGGGAACTCGAGGCCCTTGGCCGCGTGGAGGGTCATCAGCGGCACGCGGTCGGCGCGCTCGTCGTAGCCGTCCTGGTCGCTCGCCAGCGCCACGGTCTGGAGGAAACCTTCCAGCCCGCGCGGCACCGTATCGTCTTCGGGGCCGGCGGCCGCGGCGTCGCGGTCGAAGTTCGCGCCGAGGGTGATGAGTTCGCCGAGGTTCTCCAGCCGCTCCTTGTCGTCCTCTTCCGAGAGGCTGGCGGCATAGCCCGATTCATGGATGACGGCGTCGATGAGATCCTTCATCGACTCGCGCGGCTCCTCGAGCAGGCGGTCCGTGAGGTCCTTGAAGTGTGTGACGGCGGCGCGGGCCCGCCCCGCCAACTCCGGCATCTGGTCGACGTGGGGCAGGGCGTGGAAGAGCGCGATGCCTTCCTTCCGCGCGAACGCCAGCAAGACGTCCACCGTCTTGTCGCCGAGGCCGCGCGCGGGCGTGTTGATGATCCGCCGCAGGTTCACCTCGTCGTTCGGATTGTGCAGGATCTCCAGATACGCGAGGATGTCGCGGACCTCCTTGCGCTCGTAGAAGCTCGTGCCGCGCACGATCTCGTACGG
>JAPLML010000002.1 GCA_026387055.1 Planctomycetota bacterium
GTTGACGCCCCCGCCGAGGATCAGCACGGAGACGTTCGGGTCGGCCTTCAGGTGTTGAAGAATGTCGTTACGCCAGGTCATCGAGACTCCGTCGGCTTGCGGCCGTCGCCTTGTCTCATGTGCCACGGGTTGCTTGCCAACGTACGTGTTTAGCGTGAGTGGCACGGTCACGCGCCGTTGCGTGACCGTGCTTGCCCCCCACGTGACCGTGCACGGCCACGCAACAGCGCGTGGCCGTGCCACCCGGCAATTGGGTTTGACGCTAAACACGTACTTGCCAACCCGTGGAACGTGAGAGAGACGAACGACAGCCGGCAAACCTATGCGATCGCCCGCCCGGCGATCTTCGCGTGAATCCCCTTGAGCGCGGGGTACAGCCGCCGGTAGGCCTCGAACCCCTCGGCGTACGTGCGGGCGAGCCGGCCGTCGGGCTCGTAGACCCGCCCCGGCCGGCCGACCTTCTCGTACGCGTCCTGCTCATTCTTGTAGATACCTACGCCGATGCCGGCGAGGATCGCGGCGCCCAGCGGCGTGGCTTCCTCGACCTGCGGGGCCTCGATCGGCTTGCCCACCACGTCGGCCTTGTTCTGCATCCAGAACGCGTTCTGGGTCGCGCCGCCGACGGCGACGATCCGCTCGGCCGCGATGCCCAGGCCGGTCTCGACCGCGCGGAGGATGTCGAGGAACTGGTAGTCCAGCCCTTCGACGATCGCGCGGACCATGTCGCCCTGCGTCGTCAGGCTGCGCAGGCCCACGAACGCCCCCATGGCGCTCGGGTCGACTACCGGGCACGTGCTGCCGCAAAGGTGCGGCAGGAAGGTCACGCCGCCCGCCCCCGGCGCCGACGCGGCGGCCGCGCGGAAGAGGTGGTCCCACTCGCTGCCGCCCCCGGTCTCGGCCTTGCGGCGGGCCTCGAAGCCGTACTCCCGGCGGAACCACTCCAGCGACTCCGCCGCCGGCGTGCTCGCCCACGCCCCGTGCATGCCGCGCGCCACGTGGGCCTGGATCGTGAGGCCCATCTTCTCGACCTGCGGCGTCAGGACGGGCGCCGAAACGGCCGTCGACACGATCTCCCACGTGCCGGTGACGTCGAGCACCACGCCGGGCCGGAACGCGCCGACCGGCAGCGCCCCGCACAGGTGGTCGTGGCCGCCCAGGATCACCGGCGTGCCGGCGGGAAGGCCGGTCGCGGCCGCGGCCTTCGCGCTCACGTCCCCCAGGCGCGTGCCGCTCGGATAGGCGTCGGGCATCAAGCGGCGGTCGATCCCCGCGAGGCCCAGCATCTCGTCGGACCAGGCGAGGCGCCGCTGGTCGAACAGGAGCGTGCACGAGGCCATGCTGTAGTCGGTGGCCGCCCGCCCGCAGAGCATGAAGTTGAGGAAGTCCTCGATGAGGAGCCACTTGTCGGTGCGGGCCAGGATCGCCGGCTCGTGCTCGGCCATCCACAGGATGCGCAGGGCCGAGTGGATGGCCCACAGGGGGTTCCCGCCCACGGAGAACGTCTTCGCGGTCCCGATGGTCGCCTTCCACCACTCAAGCTGCGGCGCGGTCCGCGGGTCCAGCCAACTGATGAACGGGTAGAGCCACCGGCCGCCGGCGTCCATCGGCACGCCGTCCATGCCCATGCCCGTGACGGCGACGGCGCGGATCCGGCGTGGGTCGTCCAGGCGCGCCACGGCCTCGCGGAGGGCCTCGGCGGTGCCGCCCCAGATCTGCTCCGGCTGCCAGACCACCCAATCGGGATGGGCGGGGTGGGGCTTGAACCGCTCGGTCGGCCGGCTCGCCGACGCGACGCGGTTGCCGCGGACGTCGTACACCACCGCCTTCAGGCTGGTCGACCCCAGGTCGATGCCGACGAGATAGTCCATGTTCATACCTCGCCCATGTAGGCCGGGGCAACGCCCCGGCATGTGTCTAGCGTGGGTGGCACGGCCACGCGCCGTTGCGTGACCGTGCTTGCCCCCCACGTGACCATGCACGGCCACGCAACAGCGCGTGGCCGTGCCACCCGGCAATCTGGTATGACGCTAATACTACAACGCCGCTTAACCTCGTGCGCGGTGGGTCTCCT
>JAPLML010000637.1 GCA_026387055.1 Planctomycetota bacterium
GGTCCGCCTCGGCGGCACGGACCTGCTGAAACTCCCCGAGCCCGAGATGCGCTCGGTCCGCGGCAACCGCATCTCGATGATCTTCCAGGAACCGATGACCAGCCTGAACCCGGTCTTCACGGCCGGCGACCAGATCATCGAGGCCGTCATTCTCCACAAGAAGGTGGGCCGGGCCGAGTCGCTCGTGCAAACCGTGGCGATGATCCGCAAGGTCGGCATCCCCGACCCGCAGGCCCGCGTTCGCGAGTACCCGCACCAGATGTCGGGGGGCATGCGGCAGCGGGCGATGATCGCGATGGCCCTCGTGTGCGGGCCGCAGCTTGTGATCGCCGACGAGCCGACCACGGCCCTCGACGTGACCATCCAGGCCCAGATTCTCGACCTCCTGAGGAGCCTCCAGGAGGAGATCGGCATGAGCATCCTCCTCATTACGCACGACCTGGGTGTGGTGGCCGAGATGGCGCACCATGTGGCCGTCATGTACGCCGGCCGCTTCGTCGAGCAGGCCGACGTGCTGGAGCTTTTCGACAATCCGCTGCACCCGTACACGGTGGGCCTGTTCCGCAGCCGGCCCACGCTGGAGCACAAGGGTCCGCTGGCGGCGATACCGGGCCAGGTGCCGAGCCCGCTGGCGATTCCGTCGGGGTGCCCGTTCCATCCGCGGTGTCCGCTGTCGGACGGGGTCAAATGCGTTCACGAAAGGCCGCCCCTGGAGCCGAAAAAGGAGGGGCGGACGCCCGCCCACGCCGCGGCCTGCTGGCACGCCGGCCGCGTCGCCGAACTACGGACGCGCCAGGAGGCGCTCTACCCCTCATGATCGCTGCGCCGCCGAATCCGCCGCGCGAGGAGGTCCTGCTGGAGGTCCGCGACCTCCGGACGCATTTCCCCGTGCGCCGGGGCCTCCTGGGCCGGACGGTCGGCCACGTCCGGGCCGTCGACGGCATCTCGTTCACGCTCGGCCGCGGCAAGACGCTGGGCCTCGTGGGCGAGTCGGGGTGCGGCAAGACCACCGCCGGGCGGACCATCCTGCGCCTCATCCCCGCCACGAGCGGCGAGGTCCGGTTCGAGGGCCAGGACGTCTTCGCCCTGCCGGCCGGCGCCCTGCGCCGGCTCCGCGAACACATGCAGATCATTTTCCAGGACCCGTACGGCAGCCTGAACCCGCGGATGACGATCGGCGGCATCATCGGCGAGCCCCTCAAGATCCACGGCCACGCCCGCGGCCGCGAGCTGGAGCGGCGCGTCGCCGACCTCCTGGACCGCGTGGGCCTGAGCCCCTCGTACCGGAACCGCTACCCGCACGAGTTCTCCGGCGGCCAGCGCCAGCGCATCGGCATCGCGCGGGCCCTCGCGCTCGAGCCGCGCCTCATCGTCTGCGACGAGCCCGTGAGCGCGCTCGACGTCTCGATCCAGGCCCAGATCCTGACGCTCCTGGAGAAGCTCCAGGCCCAGCTCAAGCTGGCGTACCTCTTCATCGCCCACGACCTGGCGGTCGTCAGCCACATCTCGAACGACGTGGCGGTGATGTACCTCGGCAAGATCGTCGAGAAGGCGCCGAGCGACCGGCTGTATGAGAACCCGCTGCACCCGTACACGAAGTGCCTGATGTCGGCGATCCCGAAGTCGCACCCGGCCACGCCGCGCCGGCGCCTGGTGCCGAAGGGCGAGGTCCCGAGCGCCATGCGTCCGCCCCCGGGCTGCCCGTTCCACCCGAGGTGCCCGTGGGCGTTCGACCGGTGCCCGGCGGAGGCGCCGGCGCTCCGGCCCGCGGCCGGCGAGCCCGATCATCTGGTATCGTGCCATCTGTATCACTAAACTGTGCGCGGTGGGTCTCCTGACCCGCCGCGCGTCTGGCGCGCCACGCCGTCAACCCTCTCCCTTGAGGGGAGAGGGGAGTAACGAGAACAGCAGCGTTGGAGTTTGAGGAGAACGCATGAACGCCCGCATCTATCTGGCCGGCCTGGCGGTGACGGCGGCGCTGGCCTCCGCGCTGGCCGCGGCCCAGCCCGACCCGCGCCTGGAGGCCCTCGGCCTGGTGCCCAGGGAAGCCGTGGCCTTCGTGAACATCCCGAGCCTCCAGGCGCTCGAGGGGGACCTCAAGCGCTTCGCCCGCGAGACGGGCTGGCAGATCGGCCACGGCGAGCACCCCGCGCTCGACATCTTCGCGCACCGCACCGGCATCGCGGAGGGACTGGACCCGGCCGCCGGCGCCTGCGTCGCGTTCCTCGACCCCAAGCGGTTCCGCGAGCGCTACACCGTGTACGTGCTGGCCGTGGCCGACTGGGACGCGCTCCTGAAGTCGACGGCCGGCGAGGAGATGACGCCCGGCCTGTACGCCCTGACCGGCACGGCGGGGCCGCGGTTCGTGGCGCGCCGCGGCAGGTTCGCCCTCGTCACGAGCTCCATCCGCACGCTCGACGCGCTGGCCGACGCCCCGCCGCTCCTTCCGACGCTGGCGCCCGAGACCGTCGCCCGGGCCGCCGCCGCGCCGGCGGTGTACGTGAACGTGCGCCGCCTGAAGGAGATCTACGAGCGCGAGATCGCCTCCTGGTTCCGCACGGCCAGCGGGCAGATGTACACCCAGCCCGACGCCATTGCCTATGCCGATATGCTGGTGACGTACCTGCTCGGCATGGCCGACCTCCTGGACCAGACCGAGACCGCCGAGGCGGCGATCCGCTTCGGCCCCGACGGCCTGGCCGTCGACCTCTCGGTGCGCTTCGTCGAGGGGGCGGGCGTGGCCAACTTCCTTTCGGCCCAGACCCCGGGCGCGACGCCGCTGCCGGCCGTGACCGACCGGCCCCTGGCCTCCGAGACGACGCTCCGCCTCGACCCCAAGACGCGCACCGATTTCCTCATGAAGACGACCAAGTTCTTCCTGGAGTCGGCCCCGCGCCCCGAGCCGCTGCCCGAGCCGACCAAGGAATCTGTCTACGAGGCCATGAAGGTGTTTGCGGGGTCCCTCGGCGAGCACATGACGTTCCTCTCGGCCCGGGCCGAGCCGGGCCTGGGGCAGACGTGCGAGGTGACGGTCCTGGACCTTAAAGACCCCGCCGAGTTCCGCCGCGGCATCGACCTTATGGTGTCGTCCTGGGAGATGCTGGCCGACCAGTTGAACCTGTACCTGAAGTTCACCGAGGCGCCGGAGACCGCGCTGTTTGACGGCGTGGAGGTCGTCTCGTACGTGCCGCGGCTGCGGTTCGGCATCCCGGCCCGCCACGTCGAGTTCCGCGAACGCCTCAAGAAGCTCCACGGCCCGGATGGCCTCGTGTACCGCGTGGCCGTCGTCGGGGACCGGGCGGTTATCGGCACGGGGAGCGATCTGAGCCTCTTCCGCCAGACGATCAGCCGCCTCAAGGGGGGCCGGGAGCCGGAGCCGGCGCCCGCCGTCCGCCGCCTCGAGCAGCACGTGCCCGCCAACCAGAACGTCTTCATCGCCATGAGCCTGCCGATGGTCATCGGCCAGTCGCTGGAGCGCGGCGGCACGCCCGCCGACCGCGTCGGCACGATCGACCCCGGCCACGAGGTCGCCGGCATCGGCGTCCAGGGCACGGGAACCGCGCTCCAGCTCATGACCTACTGGCCGCACGAACAGATCCGGCTGGCGAGGGAGCTTCTCAACCGCGCCGCCCCGGACGTGGCGGACGTTCCGAAGTCGCTCTTCGAGCCCGCCCCTGAAGGCCCGCCGAAGCCGGAGCCGGCGCGCCCCGCGCCGCCCTTCGGCCCCGGCCGCAAGATTCCCCCGCCGGGCGAAAAAGCCAAGGAAGGTCCGCCGGAGAAACCGAAGGAAGCCGCGCCCGCGGAGAAGCCCAAGGAACCTTCGGCGGCGCCGTAGGGGTACGTTTAGCCGCAGCCGGCACGGCCGCGATCATTGTTCGTCGCCGTACCGGCGACGGCTAAACGCCGGCTACCTAAACGCCTGTGATCTCACTTCCCGCTCAGGAACGTCCCCAGGACCATCAGAACGTTGAAGATCGCGTGTGTCGCGATGGGCGCCACCAGGCTGCGCGTCCGGTAAGCCACGTACCCAAGGGCCAGGCCCAGGAAGAAGAGGGGCAGGACGGCCTGCGGCTCCGTGGGCAGGTGAACGACCGCAAACAGGGCACTTGAGACGACCAGGGCGCCCAGGATCCCCATCTGTTTCAGGAGCGTCATCATCAGCACGCCCCGGTACAAAAACTCCTCGGCCAGCGGCGCAAGCACGCCCGCCTGGAAAACGGCCACCGGGATGACCCACGCCTCGTGCGCCGCCTGCACCGTCTCCAGCAGGGGGTGCGGCACCACCGGCGTACGCACGAGCGACATGAACACCACGCTCGCCACCAGGGCCGCAAAGCAGACCGGCAGGATCGTCGCCAACGCCAGCAGGCCGTGAAGCGCCCCGCTCCGCGGCCGGCCCCACCGCACGCCCACCGCCTCAAGCCCTGCGCGGCCGAACTTCGCCACGAAGATCAGGCCCAGCAGGGGCGGGAGCACCTGGCCCAGGAAAATGCCGGGGCCGAACATCTCGGGGATCGCGAGCGGCTCCCACGGCAGCAGCTTGGCCCGCGCCGCCGCATGGTACCCGCCGGCCAGACCCATCATCAGCAGTTGCATGGCGAGGAAGAGCACGATGCCCAGCCACGCCGGCCACGGGACGGGCGTCGGCGGCCCGCCCAGCGGCGGGGGCACGCCCTCGGCCGAGAGCCACCACCGCCCGACCCGCCTCAGCACCAGGATCGAAACCGGCAGGCACGCCGCCACCGCCACGAGCAGCCAGAGGTATGAGTGACAGTCCATAAGACCGTGGGGCTGATCCGGGTTCATGGGTGTTCCTGCGGCGCCGCTCAGGCGGCCCGTCATGACGAATGACGAAATCACTCCCACTCGATCGTGCTCGGCGGCTTGGAGGAGATGTCGTACACGACGCGGTTGACGCCCTTGACCTCGTTGATGATGCGGTTGGCGATGCGGGCCATGGCGGGCTGGGGCAGGCGGGCCCAGTCGGCGGTCATGCCGTCGCGGCTCGTGACGGCACGCAGCGCAATCACATTGGCATAGGTCCGCTCGTCGCCCATGACGCCGACGGCCTTGACGGGCAGGAGGACCGCCAGGGCCTGCCAGACCTTGCGGTAGAGGTCCTCGCGGCGGAGCTCCTCGACGAAGATGGCGTCGGCCTCGCGCAGGAGGCGGAGTTTCCGCGGGTTCACGTCGCCGAGGATCCGCACCGCCAGCCCCGGCCCGGGGAACGGGTGCCGCCAGATCATCGGTTGCGGCAGGCCCAGCTCGCGGCCCACGCGGCGGACCTCGTCCTTGAAGAGGTACCGGAGCGGCTCGATCAGCTCGAACTTCAGGTTCGGCGGGAGACCGCCCACGTTGTGGTGGGTCTTGATCGTGGCCGACGGCCCGCCGCGCGGGCTGCGGCTCTCGATCACGTCGGGGTAGAGCGTGCCCTGGGCCAGGAACCGCGGCGTGCCGAGGCGCCGGGCCTCGCGCTCGAATACCCGCACGAAGACCGAGCCGATGATCCGGCGCTTGCGCTCGGGGCTCTGGATGCCGCGCAGCCGCCGCAGGAACTGGCCCGAGGCATTGACATGGTTGAGGCGGATGCCGAGGTCCTCGCGGAACGCCCGCCGCACGGTCGCCGACTCGTGCTTCCGCAGGAGGCCGTTGTCGATGAAGACGCACTCGAGCCGGTCGCCGATGGCCCGGTGGAGCAGGGCGGCCAGCACCGTGGAATCCACGCCGCCGCTCGTGGCGCACAGGACGCGGTCCGGGCCGATCGTCTCGCGCAGGTTCCCCAGGGTCGTCTCGACGAAGGACCGGGCGGTCCAGCGCCCGCGGCAGCCCGCGATGCGGAAAAGGAAGCTCGAAAGGATCTCCTTGCCGCGCGGCGTGTGGGCGACTTCCGGGTGGAACTGGACGCCGTAGAGGCGGCGCCGGGCGTCGGCCATGGCCGCGACCGGCGACGTGGCCGTCCGCGCGACCACGCGGAAGCCTTTCGGGACCTGCGTGACCTCGTCGCCGTGGCTCATCCAGACGGCCAGGCGGTCCGTCAGGCCGTGAAAGAGGTCGCCCTTCTTCAGGACCTGGATCATGACGAACATGCCGAAGATGAGCCCGAGGGCCTCCCAGTGGATGGGCCCATCGGCCTTCAGGAAATCCGATGGGGAAAGTACACCCGTGACGACCACGAGCGTGGCCCCGATCATGGTGGCCACGGTCCTGTGCACCTTCTCGGACA
>JAPLML010000657.1 GCA_026387055.1 Planctomycetota bacterium
GTGCCGCGCGCCGCCACTTTCGAGCGCGTCTCAAGTCTCACCAAAGGGAGCTTCTGTAGCGCCTTCAGTCCGTCGCCATCGCGGCTGGCCAGCCAGTAGAAGTTGTCGGAGACCAACGCCTTGCGGGCATCCCTCAACTCCAGTTTCACAAACGAGACCGGCCCAAGGTCGGGCGGACTGGGCACGGCGAAGGCTTCGCTGTAGGCGTTGGCAGGCACGCCGGCCTTCTGGGTCTTCTCCCACCGCACCTTCGCCTGGAAGTCGTAGAGGCGCGCGGTGACCTCCAGGTCCGGCCGCGGTTCCTGCCTCGTGTTGATGACGCTCACCATGCGATCGGGCAGGTTGAGTTGCACGTGCAGGGGCTCGCACGCCTTCTTGATGTAGAACCAACTTACCATGGGCTTCAAGTACCAGTCGAAGATCTGCCACTGGATGCTGGGTTCGCAGGAGTTGATCTTCCACTGCGTGAACCCGCTGGTGACGTCCCACATCCGATGGTTCACGGCCTCGTACATCGAGCGGTGCTGGTCGGCGGTCACCAGGTGGCCCTTCCAGCAGTAATCGGCAACGCTCTCCGGCTCGCCGTGCAGGCGGCGCAGGGCGTCGTCGTAGCCCCGGTAGTACTGGTTCGCGCCGTGGTGCGCCCAGGTCTTGCTGAGCGGAAAGCGCGGCCCGGCCGGGGCGTCGGAGAGGTCGGGAATGAAACGGCTGAGGCTGCTCACGGGCGGGAGCGAGGCCGAGCCGCTCTCCATCATGAACATCCAGTTCCGCCCCTCGCGCACCCAGCGGAAGTAGTTCTCGGGCTCGGCCCATGAATAAGAGGCCCCCTTGTCCGTCATGCCGGTGGGCAGGTCCTTCTTGAACCACGCCCCCACGTTCTTGCGGTCGCTGGGGAAGTAGGCGGAGGGGATGAACCAGCGCGTGCCGTCGAGGGCCAGGATGTGCCGCCGCCACATCTCGTAGACCTCCTCCTTGGTGTCCTCCTCATTCATGGCCATATACATGATGAGGCTTGGATGATTGCGGTAGCGCTTCACGAGGTCCGCCGTACACCGCTCCAGCAGCGCGAGATCGGCGGGGTAAGGCGTGCCCGGCCTCAGCCAGTAGCAGGAGTAGAAGCAGTTGCCGAAGAGGACGCCGTAGCGGTCGCACAGCTCGAGGAACGGCGCCGGCGGATTGGGGATGTCCTCGAAGTAGATCAGGTTCAGGTTGGCCTGGGCGTAGTAGCGGATCTCCGCCTCCATCCGGCGTGCGTCCCAATCGAACATCAGCTCGGGCTGGATGTAGCCGCCCCGGCAAAGGATCCGCCGGCCGTTGACAAGCACCCGGCGCCCGTGCCAGCCGTCCAGCTCGTGCATTTCGCTGGAGACCTCGCGGACGCCGAAGGCGACTTCCTGCTCGGCGGAGACCGCGCCGCCGATCTCGAACACAAGCGCCAGATCGTAGAGGAACTGCTCTCCGTGGTTCACCGGCCACCACAGGCGCGGATGGGCGATCACCGGCTTGGGATCGACAGCGACCACGCGGGTCTCGCCCGGGCCGAGCTCGACGGGTTGCTCGAAGCGCACGTCGGTTCCCCCGATGCTGCCCCGCAGCACCCCCTTGACGGGAGAGGCCGTGGCATTCCGCAATTCGGCCGACACGGTCAGCGTGGCGCGGTCCGTTTCCGGAAGCGGCAGCCTGGTGACCACAAACGGATGGCGGATGTCCACCGGCCCGCTGAAATCGATCCACACGTCCTGCCAGAGCCCCATGTTGCGGTCGGGCACCGTCATCATGCAGTCGTAACCGATGGTCATGATTTCGGTCACGTCCTTCATGAGTTCGCTTTGGTAGCCGCGGTCCGGGCCGAGCACCTGCCACTGCGTGGCGGGCGTGCCCGGGTGATCCACCGGATACACCTTCACCGCCAGGATGTTTCGGCCTGCTCGGGCGTGCTCGGTGATGTCGAACTCGAACCGCTGGAACATCCCCGCCATGGTGTCGCGGTTGGCGATCCGTTGCCCGTTCAGCCAGACTTCGGCACGGTAGTTGATGGCGTCGAAGTGGAGCCAGGTGCGCTGGCCGGCCACGAGCGGTGGCAGCTCGAACTCGTTGCGGTACCAGTATGGGTCGCGCCACGGGTTGCGCTTGTCGGGAAGGTAGCTGAACTTCGCCAGGTCGTGCTGCTTGTTGAACGCATCGGACGAGTCGGGGATCTGGTAGGCGTTCAATCCGATGCGCGGATCGGGATAGATGCCGTTCTTCGCGAGGGCGCTCAGCACGGTCGATGGCACGGAGACGGGCAGCCACTGGTCGGGCCGGTACTCGATCGAGGAGACCTTGTCTCCGGCGTCGCCCACCAACACCGACGATTTCAGCCGCCACCCGGATTGCAGCGACAGCCGCCGGCCGGCCATTGACGCACGGTTCTCAGGCGCCGCCTGAACGCTGACCGCCGTGGCCGCCCAGGCTGCAACGGCGACGAGAACGCCACCCATCAAATGCCATTCCATTGTTTCATCCTTCCTCTCGCAGTACTGGCATCCTATCGCGGAGACCTGGCGAGGTCGACCGCAAAGGTTGCTCCCTCGTAAGGCCTTACCGAAGATGCGCGCCGAGCCTTGTGTGAACCGGCGGGCGAGGTAGAATGGCCCGAAGCCGCTGCTACGCCCATGCAACGACAGGGAGCGAAGGCTGATGAATCATCATCCGCTCGCGGCCCTGCACGTGGGGTTGTCGGCGGCCGGTCTGGGGATGGGCAACGAGGCCTGCGGCCGCCTGGCGCTCATGGCCGCCGACCGCCCGGTCTGAACCTGCATGAACCCTATTACTACAACGCCACGTCGCGCGGCGGGTCTCCCGACCTGCCGCGCACCTGCGTTATCTCGCCGCCCGGGGGCAATTGCTGCGCGGTGGGTCAGGAGACCCACCGCGCACGAGGTTAAGTGGCGTTGTAGTACTATGGGGCTAGGGACATTCGTGTTGGCGGTGACGGCTTTGGCCGCCGCGGCGTCCGCTGCCGAAGCGTTCATCGCCGGCGCAGACTTCTCGCACGTGGCGCTGCTGGAGTCGCGGGGAAAGGTCTATCGGGACGGCGGGCAACCGCAGGAGCCGTTCGCGATTCTCAGGCGTCACGGCCTCAACGGCGTGCGGCTGCGGGTATTCACCAGCAGCGCCGAGCAGGCGAAGAGCAAACCTTACGACTCCATCAACAACCTCGACTACACCGTGCGGGTGGCGGTGCGGGCCAAGAAGGCCGGCCTGCAGTTGTTGCTGGATTTCCACTACTCCGACTCCTGGGCCGACCCCGCCACGCAGACCAAGCCGGCGGCGTGGAGAGACTTGCCCTTCGACCGGCTCGAACAGCGGATGGGCGCCTACAACCGCGATTGCATCGCGGCCTTCAAGCAGGCCGGCGCGATGCCCGACTTCGTGCAAGTGGGCAACGAGATCACCCCCGGCATGTTGTGGCCCGACGGGCGGGTCGGCGGCACGTACGACACGCCGGAGCAGTGGACCAAACTCGGCCGGCTGATGAAGGCCGCCATCCGCGGCATCAAGGAATCCGCCGGGCCGCCGATGCCCAGGATTATCGTTCACATTGACCGCGGCGGCGACTGGGGCACGACCCAGTGGTTCTTCGACCGCCTCCGCGAGCAGCAAGTTGAGTTCGACATCATCGGCCAGAGCTACTACCCGTTCTGGCACGGCACCCTCGACGACCTGCGTCATTGTCTGACCAACGCCGCGCAGCGTTACGGCAAGCCGGTGCTGGTTGCCGAGACCGGCTTCCCCTGGGTCGAGAAGGGGCCGAACGGCACACCCTTCGAGCCCATCGTCGGCATCCGCCCCGGCCGGGAGGGCCAGGTCAAGTTCGTCGAGGAACTGGGCAAGCGGGTGAAGGCCGTGCCCGGCGGCATGGGCCTCGGCATCTTCTGGTGGGCGGCGGAGTTTCAGCCGGTGCCGGGCATGAACCTCGCCGGATTCGACGGGAAATCCTTCTTCGATTCCGAGGGCAACGCCCTGCCCGCGGTGGAGGCATTCGGCCGGTTGGCCCGGCCGGGCATGTGACGCGGCGGTCCCTCTTGCAGGGCGGCGCAGCAGCGGCTTGGCGTCTGCCAGGTTGGCGAGACCATTGGCCGGGAAGCTGCAATGGGCGACAGCAGGTCAGGCCCAAACGAATCGGCCGAATCGGACCGACGGCAGCAATTGGCTTGTTTCTCGTGAACCCACAGATACAATGAACTTGGGCTTGGGGACAAGACGATGGGGCGAGAACACGTAAGCGAAGTGGACGATATCCATCCGATTCTCAGGGCCAATCCCTTCCTTGTCGAAGAGGGGGCTAGGCTTGTTCGGGGCGAAGCCTTTCCTAAAGACGACACTCTTAAGAGAATAGACCTAGCTCTACAGGACAGCAAAGGCGTCCCGCTCTATGTGGAAGTAAAGTGGAACGGTTTTGACCAACAACAGGTTGATGATTACGTCGGCCTGCTGCGCAGTAGATATGGGGAGAGGCCCTTCCGCCTAATGTGGTTTGTCCCCGAGGACGTGTGCCCCCAAGTGAACGACCCTCGGATCGAGGTGAACCCATACAGCCGCGAGTTCTTCATGCAAATGTTAGAGGTCAGGGAAGAAGCGCGCGCAGCCATCTCCAGCATACTGAACCTCTTGGGAGGCCAAGTGGTCGTGCCCAAGAGCTTGATGTACGGGGAGGAGGTCATTTTCCCGAACATAATTTCCGCATGCTATTTCGACGGTCGCGTCGAAACCGAGAGGGGCTTGCGGCAGATAGGACTCCGAAAACAGGGCATCGGAAGGGCCTTGGACACGGTGCGATGCGTTTGCCAGTGCCCCTATGCTTGTTACCTGCCGGAACTCACAGTTCCCCTTGTCCAAGAACTGCTCTTTGCCCCTGCCTTTTTCGAGAACCGCGGGCAAGGCACAGTGGACTCACAAGGGATCATTGGCATGATACGAAGTCACAAGAGCAGTGGGTTCTACAAGACCATTGCTGAGAAGACTGAGGCCATTTCGGCCTTGACATGCGACATCACCCACAGGAGAAGTGCCCAGGTAAAGCACCTATACGGAGACGACCCATCGAAATCCGATCTCCTGTACCGGGTGCTTCTCGCGTCGCCCAAGGAAATCTTTCAGTTACAGCTTATCGTATTGAGGCCTCTGCTTCAGTACTTGACCCGCACGTTTTGCCTGACGCCAACAGAGCCTCTGCGCAGGATTAACCACACCAAAGCCAATCGCTGGGTCGAGAACTCCGTCTGCGTGGCCGGTTATGAGAACGACTTTGCCAAGCGCCTTGTTGAACTCGCGGTCTTGAAGCGACACCTGCTGCCCGTGGGGGGCGTTGGAGTCATGACCGTCCTGACGATGAACCAGCAAGGTGGCAAGAAGGTCTTTGAGAGGACACCTGTTCAGAACGTTCATCTCAACGAGGACCCTTCTCTTGTGAGACCAATTGTCTAAGGAGAGACTTATGCCCAATCATATCTCGGCCCAGGAGCGAGAACAGTACAAAGAGAATCTTGATTTGTGGCGCAATGGAATGCGCATAATTATGCCGGAACTGTACGTCTTGCCTGCCCAGGCCGCTGTTGCCCACACGAACTTCATGCAAAGGATCACCGAGAAGAAATGGGGATTCATCCTTGTTACAGGAGAGAACCGTGCCGGGAAGTCAGCGTACATCAAGTTCCTAGAGGGGCTGGCAAATGACAAGGGATATGCCATAGCGCACATCGAGGTCAACCCGGAGGAGATACGCCAGTACACTCCCACAGGCTACTTCAACCTCCAGGTGTTCCGCAATCTCCGCTTGGGCTCCGGAAATGTCCTCAGTTACGAATTAGAGAATAGCGAACGATTCCGAAAGAAGCTCCATGATATCCTGCAAACCAAGCTTCGAGACCTCGAATTCTGGAGTTCAGCGATGGCCGCCGTCCTTCTTGCGGCGACACGCGATGACGAACTGGATGTTCAGAACTTGGCCAGATCGTGGTTGCGCGGTGAGCAGAAGACCATCAAGGAACTTCAGCAAATGCAGGTGTTTGACCGGGGCCGGAAATCAATACTTGCTGTGCCCACAGACAAGCTTCTGTATTTTATGAGGGAGTTGTGCTGGCATCTGGACCATAGCGGTTTTCTTGTTACGGTGGACGAAATTGAGAAGATCGCTGACCGGACGTTGTCTCCTGCTCGTGGCAGAGAATGCCTTTCTGTCCTGCGAGACCTAGTGAACTTTCTTGTCAGCGACGATGCGATGCCTAACAAACGCGGAATCATGGACGGCATCTTCATCATCTTCGCGATTTCGACGTTTTTCCTCGGCTACAGCGGAATCGTGGAAGCCGAGGGGCTTGACTTCCGGGCGCAGGCCGACAGATACGGCAAACCCAAGGTCACTATCGGGGAGGTTCCGCGCCTGCACACCATGCTCAAGCACAATGCATCCAAGGTCATTACGGATATCCAAAACATGGAGGAACTGACTCAGATTGCGCAGTGTGTTAGACGGTGCTACGCACGAGCGTATGGTAAGGAGGTCGGACTCTCGCCGAATGACCTTGCCCAAGAAGCCTTTGACAAGACAGGCGTACTCAAGGCCGGAGAGAACATACAGGCGATGATCGGCATTCTTGACGGGGCCCAGTAGTCCGAGCGAATGCTTCATAGGCGCTGGCCTTGCCAAGGACGGCTTTCGTGATCGCGCCCTCGAATCGGGCGGGTGAATTGTTCGTCTGTCACGCCCTGAAGTGTTCGGGCACCCCCATAACCGTGCTTGTCAAGGATCCCTGACCGGGGGCTCCGTCGCCGTGGCGGTTGTTTCCGGAGGCGGCGCCCAACATGGTTCTCCAGAAGCGCCATGCTGGCACCCTACGGTGCGAAGGGCGAACAGTCAACGCGAGTGCGGCTGCGGCTTGGCCCCGTCCGCTCTGTTTTCCTGGTGGCGGGCAGGTCTTGACGGCAGGAGCGGAGTGCACAGGACGATGAAAGAACCACGCATGCCGATTCTCGCGATTCCTCCGGCGGCGCTGCCGGCGACGGCGCTGTGAGCGCTCAGATCGCGAGTACGTGTTTAGCGTCAACCCTCTCCCTTTACGGGAGAGGGTGGCCAAGCCGGGTGAGGGTAATCGCCGGTCGCCGCGGCGACGGGCCCCCCCCCCCCCCACCCCGCGCCCCCCCGGGGGGGGGGGGGGGTTGTGGGAGGTCGCGGCCGCCGTATACCAGGTCCACGGGGATGACCCACCGGCCGTGGGGGCACTGCCCGGGGATGCGGAGCGACAGCCGGACCCGTCCCTCGGACTTGGCGGGCGCCTGACCGCGGACCCACGCTGTGACAAGACCGGCGTCCGCCGGCTCATCCGCCGCATCCTGCGGGAGGCCTGGCCGCCAGGCCCGCGGAAGCACCGCCCGGCAGGCGAAGGGGCGGGCCTCCGCCGAATGGTTGGTGACCACAACGTCGACGGCCGCCTCGCCCCCGGCGGCGGCCGGCTGTTCGTACGGGTGGCAGCGGACCCACGGCTCGTCCATGCCGTAGTTGGCGTGCTCCCAGGGGACAAGTTGGCCGTAGAGCTTCTCCCGTTCGGCCAGGTTGGCGCGCATGGACCGGCACTGCTCGCCCGTGAAGTCGAACGCCACGTCCACGTGCGGGTTGAAGATGTGAGTCGGCTGGAGCTCCTCCAGGAGGCCGATGCAGCGGTCGAACCCCACGCCGCGACCCAGCCAGTTGCGGTTGGCCGCGCAGTAGTCGTCGATGCCGGCCATCGTGAACGAGTCCCCGCCGAAGAACATCCGCAGGCCCTCGCCCTCCACCAGCAGCCCTGCGTGGTAGAGCGTTTGTCCGGGGAAGTGGTACGCCGTCATCTTGAACTCGTGCCACCGCCAGGACTCGCCGTCGGTTGTGGCCCGGTCCACGCGGGCCTTGTGCGGCGAGAGACACGGCAGGCGCCAGGCCAGGGGATCCGTTATGACGGCCGCGACCGACCGGTCGGTGATGCACGGACAGTCGAAGGCCTTCTGGAAATCGGGGATGCCGTCCACGTGATCGTCGTGGTAGTGCGTGACCCAGAGGCCCTCGACGCCTCGGATCTCCCCGGCGGAGAGGCGCCGGCGGATTTCCTTGACCGCATCGGCGCTGCCGCAGTCCATCACGAACGCGGCCTTGTCCCTCGATATGAGCATCCACGTCGTGCCGAAGTGGCGCAGGCACCCGGGCACGGGCTTCCCCTGGCGGATGGGCATGAGGTCCTTCCGGCCGGCGTACTCGGCGAAGAGGTTCGGGAAGTAGTGCCACAAGGCGGAGATAGCCACATACCTGTCGTAGCATCGCCCGAGCGCGGTCACCAGGGCGTCGATGGCGGCCGACGGATCGGCCATGATGGAGCCGTGCGACGGCACCAGCGCCGACGCGCCGGCGGCCTTGAGGCGCCCGAGGCTCTCCACCAGTTGCGGCCGCGCGCCCAGGAACCCGTGATAGTCCGTTGTCTGCGTTCCCTTCTGGAGCGAGTGGATGTCCCACACCTGTCCCGCCGCCGCGATGGCGTCGCCGCAGAAGATGGTCCGCCGGCCATCCACGTCGACGACGTAGCTGACGGAGCCGTCGGTGTGGCCGGGCGTCGGAAGGACGCGGAGCGTGGCGGGGCCCCACGTGAAGGTGTCGCCGGCGGCGAACGTCATGTCCACGCGCACCGGCTCGGCCAGCATCAGATGATGGGGATGAAGGTTGTACAGGTGCCACCGGCTCTGGGGGCTGCTCCAGTAGGCGGCCACCTTGTCGAAGCAGTCGCGCTCGGCGGCCGGGACGCCCAGGCGAGCGCCCCGAGCCGCCAGGAACCACGCGCCGCAGGCCTGGTCGCGGTGATGGTGGGTGAAGACGATCGGGTCCACCGACGTGACGCCGATCGGCCCAAGCGCCTCGGCCACGCGGCCGTCGCCGGAATCGATGAGCAGGGCCTTCGCGCCGTCGCGCACAATGCCGACGTTGATCGGTCCACGGTAGACCAGCAGGTGTTCACTCAACTGGGCAACGTCAGGAGGCATGGGCGATCCTCCGCTCGATCGGGCCGGACGGCATCCGGCGCCGAGAGTGATAGCTGCCGCCGCCGCGCCGCCCGCCAGGAACTCACGCCGTGTGAGCATGGGCCCCCTCCCGGGGCTTCATCTTCCGCCTCGGATTCCCTTGTAGTCTCTCCGTCCACAAATGTACACAGTAATCAAGCGGAGTGCCCGGCATGATCATGCCCTAACTCATCTGGCACTTCCCTTTTCCCCTGAAGGGCGAACCGGGTTTTCCGGCTCCGCCGACTTGAACGTTCGTTCGGTGACCGGCAACATCGAAACGCGAAACTTGGTGCAGCCGTAGGGAACCAGAGTGATCTCCTCGGAAGGCCGTCCGTTGGCGAGCGGCTCGGCGGGCAGAGCTCTTTCAGGCGTGGGTTTCCAGTCGAAACTCACCGCATTGACGCGAAGCGCGAGCGGCGACTCCAACGACCAGTTCCACTTGCCGGGCATCGGGCTGCGCACGACTGTCATGTCGGCGCCCCGTTTGTCGCCCTGCGCATCGAGTGCAAATTGCCACCTGGCCGCCGGGTCCGGGGTGTTCGCATCGCGGGTGTCGGGAATCGGCAAGGCGAACAGAAGCGGCCCGAAAGCGACCGAGGCGTAGGGAGCGCCGCCGGCGCTGGCGTCCCGCCCGGTTGTGACCCGAGGGAACATGGGAAACTGGAGACGTATCTTGTCGTTCGGTTTCCAGAGTCGCTCCACGCGCACAAAACCGTTGGTGTCGGGCGCCGTCTTGACGGCAGAACCGTTCACCCACAGTCCGGGATCCTTGCACCAGCCCGGGATGCGGAAGGAGAGCGGGAAGGTCGCTTCGTGCTGCGGTTTGACGGCAATCTCGACGGACTCGTTGAAGGGGTAGTCGGTTCGGCATGCCAGTTCCACCGGCACATGATCGGCGACCAGAGCCGACACTTTACAGGGCCCATAGCACGCGGCAGCCAGTCCGTTGTCGCCGGTGGCCATCCACATGTGCATCACGTAATTGGGCAGGAACCGATTCAGCGCGGCCGTGCAGCACAGCGGCTGATGCGTCGCCTGGAATGTATGCTGGCCGGCGGGGGGCAGCGACTTGTCGGCCATGCGATTGGGCGACTGAAAATAGGCATGGGCCTTGAAATCGCGCGCGACCGTCGCCGGAGCCGCATTGAAAAACGCCCGCTCAATCCTGTCGGCCATCCGTCCTTGCCCGCTGATGCTCAGCAGCAGGTTCTGGCTCCACAGGTAAGCGGACACGTCGCAGGTTTCCGTCCCCCGGAATGCCCCGGTGGGGCCGTAAGACTCATCGAACACCGGCACACCGTGCGGCTGCATGCAATCGCGCTCGATCAGCTGGTACCAGCGGAGGGCGGCGTCGAGAAACTCGCGCCGGCCTGTCCAAAGATAACCCAAGGCCCAGGGCGCCGTGCTTTCGCAGAAGTGCACGCCATGGTCGTTAGGCTCAGCCCCGGGTTCATCGCGGGGCGGCCTTCGATAGCGATTCCAGGACCCCCTTGTCCTGGCGTCACCGGCCTTGGTGAACAGCGCCGTGAGGGCCTCTCCTATTTCCTTGTTCCCGGTCCATGTATAGGTCTCGAACGCGGGCCAGGGATTTGACATCGACCACCCCAAACCCACCCAATCACGGTCGCCGCTATAGGCCGTTTCCAGTGCCCGTAGAACGCGCTGGTCTCCCGAACCGGCGTAATAGCCGGCCATCGCGCGTCCGAGGAGTCCATTGGCCCACATGGGCCACTCCGCTTCCTCACCCGGCCTGTCTCTTCCTTCGGCGGCTTTCACATCACCGGGGCTATTCTTGTTGAGCCACCACATGAATAAGATGCCGTTTGCATTCATGTTGTTAACGACCACGTCAAAACGCGCCTTTGCCTGGCGGATGAGCGCCTCGTCATGCAACGCAAAGCCCAGTTTGGCCAGACCTTCAAACCAGTAGCCGCCGCCCTCATAGGGCCATCCGCCCCGCTGCCAGAACAGTCGCTCGCCGGTCATCTTGTGATCGACATCTTGTGATCGACGGCCCACGCCCTGCGAAACTCGGGATGCACCTCATCCATGTGCCCCGTGTAACCATCCTTCGCGGTGATGCACCAATCGCGCAGCCAGCCTTCGGGCTCTACGGCGCCGGGGGGCAACGGAATGAACACCGGACGTGTCGGCGGTTCGAACGGCCGCCCATAGTTTCCTTTGCCCGCCAAGGCCGGTGCGACATCGCCGGTCGTGTTTGTCGGGGCGTA
>JAPLML010000113.1 GCA_026387055.1 Planctomycetota bacterium
CGGGCTCGTCCTCACGACGCCCGCGGCGGCAGGCCCGTCGTATCGCGAGTACACCTTCGACCCCGCCGACCCGTGCCCGACGCTCGGCGGCCGCAACCTCAACATCGCCAAGGGGCCGATGAACCAGAACCCCATCGAGGGCCGCCCCGACGTTCTCCTCTTCACCGCCGAGCCGCTGGCCGAGCCGGTCGAGGTCACCGGCCGCATCGGGGCGAAGCTCTGGGTCTCGTCCTCCGCCGCCGATACCGACCTCTCGGTCCGCTTCTCGGACGTGTACCCCGACGGGCGGAGCTTCCTGATGGCCGACGGCATCCTGCGCCTCCGCTGCCGCGAGTCGCTCGTCAAGCCCGTGCCGCTCGAGCCGGGAAAGCTCTACGAGGTGGCCGTCGACTGCTGGTCCACGAGCATCGTCGTGAACAAGGGCCACCGCCTCCGTTGCACGGTGACCTCCTCGAACTACCCGCGGTTCGACGTCAACCCGGGCACCGGCAAGCCCGAGTTCGAGAGCCCGGAGAAGGTCAAGCAGACCAACCGGATCTTCTGCGACGCCGCGCATCCCTCGCGGATCATCCTTCCGGTGGTCAAGGCCGCGGCGGCGCCACAATGAGAGAAAGCGGCAGCGGCCGGCTCGCGCAAAGCCGCAAAGGCGCAAAGAGAAGATAGGAGGCGGCGGCAGTCGGCATGGCCACGCTTGTAGCCCAGACGCCTCGTCTGGGCGTCCTGAACAGCCGAGGGCGGCTGTGCCACAGGCCTGCTGTGGCCTCTGTGGAACCCCTGTGGGAAATCGCACGGATAGCAGGCATGTCGCGCAAGGCCGCTCGTGGTGCGTGAGATCCCCAAGGGCTCGGGTCAGGCATCCGACACTTCCGTAACGCTAAGTCTGACAAGGCGTTACAGTCGGCAAGGCCGGCAGCCCCCCGTCCGCACGCGCGTGGCCGGCGGGGTTGGTTTGACGGGGCAGGGGACAGGCGTATACTGGCACATGCCGGTCGCGTCTTGTCTGCGCCGCACCGGTACGCCAGCCTCTACGGGCTCGGGTTCCTCGTGCCTCATGCCATGACGTGAAGAGCGGCGGGTCCTGTTCGCGGAAAAACTGCCGCCACCGGCTTGGAATGTCGATACAGACTGATGCGCAAACGGTTTTCTCCGCTGGAGGCCTTCGCCGAGGCGCGGGGCGACCTGCCCGTGACCGCGGGGGCAGCCGAGCGGCGGAGTGATTCGGGACGGGGGGACACGCATGAGCGTTCAGAGCGTAGACACGAGCGCCTTCGTGGCGCGGCAGGCGATCTTCGACCGGGACAAGGAGGTCTTCGCCTACGAACTCCTGTCCCGCGGCGGCCAGGACAACCACTGCAAGGCAAGAGATGAAGATGCCTCCACGTTGGACGTCATCGCCAACGGCTTCCTGACGATCGGCCTCGACGAGTTGACCGGCGGCAAGCGAGGGTTCATCAACTTCACGCGCAACCTGCTGCTGGAGGATATCGCGGCCCTGCTGCCCAGCCACCTGGTGACCGTCCAGATCCTCGAGAACATCGAGGCCGATGAGGAAATCCTGGCCGCCTGCCGGAAACTGAAGGCGTCGGGCTACATGCTGGCCCTCGACGATTTCGTGATGTCGGCCGGCGGCAGCCCCTTCCTGGACCTCGCCGACATCGTCAAGGTCGACTTCCTGGGCACCCATCCGGCGGAGCGGAAGCGGATCGCCTTGGACCTGGCCGCCCGCGGCATCAAGGCGCTGGCCGAGAAAGTGGAGTCGGTCGAGGACTTCGAGGAAGCCGCCGCCTGCGGCTACTCGTATTTCCAGGGGTACTTTTTCGCGAAGCCCGTGGTTCGCTCCACCAGCCGGATCCTGGGCAGCAAGGTCAGCTACCTGAGGATGCTGACCGAGGTCAACCGGCCGGAACTGTCGTACGACCAGCTCGAAGACGTCATCAAGCAGGACGTCTCGTTCGCGTACCACCTGCTGAGGTACATCAACTCGGCCTGGTTCGGTCTGAGGTACAAGATCACCTCCATCAAGCATGCCCTGGTGCTGCTGGGTCCCAAGGAGATCAAGAAGTGGTTCGCCCTGGTCGCCATGCGGTACCTGGGCACCGACAAGCCGGGCGAACTGCTCGTGTGCTGCCTGACCCGCGCCAAGATGGGCGAGCTGTTAGCGCCGCTCATCGGGATGGACGCGCGGGCGCCGGAACTGTTCCTGATGGGGATGTTCTCGGTCATCGACGCCCTGCTCGACACCCCCATGGAAGAGATCATGGCGAAGCTGCCGCTGGATGACCAGGTCAAGGGGGCGCTGCTCGGCGAACCGGCCCTGTACAAGACGATCCTCGATACCCTCCTGGCCTATGAGAAGGGCAACTGGTCGGAGTTCTCTCGCCTCGCCACGGAACTCCGGCTGGACGAGCGCCGGGTGCCCGAAGCGTACGCGGCGTCGCTGAAATGGGCCAAGGAGGCCCTCGCGCTGGCGTGACACCCCAAGAAGACTGTCCAACGTTCAACCTTCCTGCCGGCAGGCAGGTCGAATGGTGGACAGTCGCCGTTTCTTCTTTCCCGTTCCCGGCTCCCGCCGTCGCCTTCTTCTGTTGCCGCTCAATCCGAAATCCGAATCCGCAATGCGGAATGCAAATGAACGGCGAACAGCAAGCGGCAAATGACAAGTGACACATGACAGCGACCAAGAAGCGTAAACGGCTCACGCCCGACCTGATGTCCCCCCGCGAGCGGCTTCTTGCCTGGGCGACGGGCAAACCCATCGACCGCCTGCCGTTCATCATCCACTGGGGGCCGTGGGCCGAGACGATCCGGCGATGGCGCGGGGAGGGGATGAAGCGCGACGGCGATTGGCACGCCCTCTTTGGCTTCGACCCATACCTGATGGACGCCGGCGTCGCGAGCGGCATCTGCCCGGCGTTCAAGGAGGAGGTGCTCGCGGACGAAGGCGAGACGGTCGTCGTCCGCGACAGCCAGGGCGTCGTCAAGCGCGACCGCAAGGACCATAACAGCATCCCTGCGTTCCTGGAGTACCCCGTCCGTGACCGCCAGACCTGGGAGGAGCACAAGCGGCGGTTCGACCCGGACACGCCGGAGCGGTTCCCGAAGGACTGGCCCGCGCGGGCCCGGGCGCTGCGCAACGCCGACGCGGTCACGGCCCTCGGCGTCTACCCGTACGGCTTTTTCGGCGGGCCGCGGACGATGATGGGGGCGGTCGGGTGCCTGATGGCCTGCGCCCTGGATCCCGCGCTCATCGAGGACATCAACCGGCACCTGGCGGACCTCTGGCACAGACTGTGGAGCCGCGTCTTCGAGGAAACGCGGATCGACGCCATCTACTTCTGGGAAGACATGGCCGGCAAGCAGGGGTCGCTGATCTCGCCCGCGATGTTCCGCCGATTCATGACGCCGCATTACCGGCGGTTGACCGACCTGGCGCGCCGCCACGGCGTCGGACTTTTCACCGTCGACAGCGATGGCAACATGCACGGCCTGACGCCGCTCTTCCTGGAGGCCGGCGTGCCTGTGCTCTACCCGTACGAGGTCCAGGCGGGAAACGACATCCCGCGCCTCTTGGCCGAGTA
>JAPLML010000294.1 GCA_026387055.1 Planctomycetota bacterium
TGCCGGCCGATGACCGGGTCGAGCTTGCCCTCGGAGGCCAGTTGCGTGAGGTCGCGGCCGAACGAATCGAGGGCGGGGGTCTTCGACTTGCTGCGGCGCTCCTCGTCGGGCGCGCCCGGCGCGGCGGCGGCTTCGCCTTCCATCGTGGCGCCGAGAATGTTCAGCACTTCGGCCCGGACCTCGTCGAGCTTCAGTCCCAGGTTCATCAGGACCTGGGCGGCCACGCCGTCGTGCTCCCTCAGGAGGCCCAGGAGGAGGTGCTCCGTGCCAACGTAGTTGTGTCCGAGGTTCCGGGCCTCCTCGATGGCGAACTCGATGACCTTCTTGGCGCGCGGCGTCTGCGGGAGCTTGCCCATCGTGACCATCGCCGGGCCGCTCTTGACGATCTTTTCGACCTCGAGGCGGATCTTCTTCAGGTCCACCGGGAGATTGTGCAGGACGTTGGCCGCCACCCCCTGGCCTTCCTTCACCAGGCCCAGGAGGACATGCTCCGTGCCAACGTATTCGTGGTTAAACCGCTGGGCTTCCTGGTTGGCCAGGGCCATCACCTTGCGGGCACGATCGGTGAATCGCTCGAACATGCTTCGACCTCTTGCGCTCGTCAAGCGCAGCGACTGGAGAGCCGACCCGGCCGTCCAGCGCGCCTGGTGTGCTCATTTCCAACGCATTGTAGTGCGCGACCCCTCTAACATCAACCCCTGTCGCAAAAGGCGTGCCAATCCGACGGCGGGGGCGCCAAGGTTTCTATCGTCAGAATCCACCATCGACGACAGCAAAACCCGCCTGTCCGGCCGCCGCGGTCGACTGGCCTTCGCCCTTTTTCATGTGCCACGGGTTGCTTGCCAACCCGTGATTATCGCTGCCTCTCTTCCATATTGCGTAAAGCAGTTCGGAAAGAAGACCATCATGACCACGGGTTGACAAGCAACCCGTGGCACATGAACGGAAGGCACGCCAAACGGTTACGCGGGCGACGGCTAGACGCACGCCGCCAGCTCGCGATCGATTTCGAAGTCCCACTTGCCCTCGTCGTCGAGATACCGGGCGCGGGCGACCCAGCGACGCGCGGCGGCCAGGTCGCCTCGGCGGCGGGCGATGTAGCCGAGCTGGAGGGCCGCCTCCACATCGTCGGGATCCTCGCTCAGCAGGGCCTTCGAGATCGATTCCGACTCGTCCAGCTTGCCCTGAAGATACGCCACGAGGGCGGCCTTGAACGCCTCATCGCGGGCATCGGCAGCCAAGTAACGCTCGGCCCGCTTGCAGGCCAAACAGAGGGCGCCCTGCCCGCCGACGTAGAACGCCAAGGCCGCGCCTCCGCGGGCGAGAAGCCACGGCCCGCCCGCCGCATCGGGCCACGCCAAGCCCAGAAGCAGCCATGCGGCAGCCATTCCCCAGAGCAGCGCCCAGACAATCCCCATGCCGATGCGTCCCAGGAGGACCAGCCCCGCCCCCGGCAGGATGAGGTTGGCAACCCACATCAGGGCCTTATTGGGCATGCGGGTCATGGCAAGTCCTTGCAGAGGGTCGCGTTGCCTTTATAGGCCGACAGGTTCCTGGCGTCAACGGATTTCGGCCAGTTGCCAAAACGGCAGGCCGAGCCCCCTCACCGCCAGGCGACTGTCGGAATGGCAGGCCCAAGCTGGGCATTGCGGCGCGGGCGATAACCCTGTAACATATTGGGAACTGGCGCCCCGAATGGATGGCACGCCGGGAGGCGAGCATGGCACGCGTTTTGCTCCCGTGCTTTTGAGGCGTACAGAGTCTGCCCGTAAGGACCAGAACTCCGCGCCCGAACAGGCGGCGCGGAAAAGGAGTCGAACATGGCCAGCAACAAGATCATCGGTATCGACCTCGGAACCACGAACTCCGTCGTCGCGGTCCGCGAGGGCGACAAGGTCACCGTCATCGCGAACGCCCAGGGGAACCGGCTGACACCCTCGGTCGTGGCCATCGGCGAGAAGGGCGAGCGCCTGGTCGGCCAGGTCGCCAAGCGCCAGGCCATCACCAATTCGAAGAACACGGTGTACTCGATCAAGCGGTTCATGGGCCGGCGGCACAACGAGGTGGCGGCGGAAGAAAAACTGGTGCCCTACGAGATCGTCGGCGGGCCCGACGAGCTGGTGAAGGTCCGCGTCCGCGGCAAGGATTACACCCCGCCCGAGATTTCGGCGATGGTCCTCCAGGACCTCAAGCGCACCGCCGAGAACTACCTGGGCGAAGAGGTCAAGAAGGCCGTCGTCACCGTGCCGGCCTACTTCAACGACGCCCAGCGCCAGGCCACGAAGGACGCCGGCGTCATTGCGGGGCTGGAAGTGGTGCGCATCATCAACGAGCCGACCGCCTCGGCCCTGGCCTACGGGCTGGACAAGAAGAAGAACGAGAAGATCGCGGTCTTCGACTTCGGAGGGGGCACTTTCGATATCTCCATCCTTGACGTCGGCGAGGGCGTCTTCGACGTGGTCGCCACCAACGGCGACACGCACCTGGGCGGCGACGACCTCGACCAGCGCGTCATGGACTTCATCGCCGACACCTTCCGGGCCGACACGGGCATCGACCTGCGCAAGGACCAGATGGCCCTCCAGCGCCTCAAAGAGGCCGCCGAGAAGGCCAAGTGCGAGCTCTCGACCGTCCTGGAGACCGACCTCAACCTGCCCTTCATCACCGCCGACTCCAGCGGCCCCAAGCACCTGACGATGAAGATCACGCGGGCGAAGCTCGAGGAGCTGACGCGCGACCTTATCGGCCGGGCCCGCGGGCCCTGCCTGCGGTGCCTGGAGGACGCCCGGCGCAAGCGCGGCGCCGCCTTCAACGTCGACGAAGTCATCCTCGTGGGCGGCCAGATCCGCATGCCCGCCATCGAGGCCCTCGTCAAGGAGATCTTCGGCAGGGACCCGCACAAGGGCGTCAACCCCGACGAGGTCGTGGCCGTCGGCGCCGCCATCCAGGGCGCGGTCATCAACCAGGAGATCAAGGACATCCTGCTCCTGGACGTCACTCCCCTGTCGCTCGGCGTCGAGACGCTCGGCGGCGTGGTCGACATCCTGATCCCTCGCAACACGACCATCCCGACGCACAAGACCAAGGTCTACACGACGGCCTCCGACAGCCAGCCGGGCGTGGAGATCCACGTCCTCCAGGGCGAGCGGCCGATGTCCCGCGACAACCGCACGCTCGGGAGGTTCGAACTCACGGGCCTCCCGCCGGCGCCGCGCGGCATGCCGCAGATCGAGGTCTCCTTCGACATCGACGCCAACGGCATCCTGAACGTCCACGCCAAGGACCTCGGCACCGGCAAGGAGCAGTCGATCATCATCAAGTCCTCGTCGGGCCTGTCGGACGACGAAGTCCACAAGATGCAGCGCGAGGCCGAGTCGCACGCCGAAGAGGATAAGCGGCAGCGCAGCCTCATCGAGAAACGCAACCAGGCCGACTCGCTCGTCTACAACGTCCAGCGGACCTTGAAGGAGCACGGCTCGAAGCTCTCGGAGCCCGACCGCGCGAAGATCGAGGCCGCCATCAAGGAGATCCAGGAGGCCCTCAAGGGCGACGACTTGGCGCGGATCGAACGCGCGTCCGAGACCCTCACCCAGGCGTCGTACACGCTGGCCCAGATGCTGTATCAGCAGAAGCAGCCGGGGGCGGAGGCGGGACCGGCCGGCCCGCAGGAGGCCCCCGGCGCGGCACCGGGCCCGGGCCCCCAGGCGCCAGGCGAGACCCCCGGCCCCAAGGGCAAGGGCGAGGGCGACGTCATCGACGCCGACTACGAAGTCAAGGAATAGGGCGGCGCGCCGCGAACTTCGAGCCGCGAGCCAGGAGGAAACGACGGTCGCCGTCGTTTAGCCGCGGCCGCATACGGCCGCGGTCATTAACCGTCGCCGTACCGGCGACGGCTAAACGATGCGGCGACGGCTGGACCAAGAACGAAACGTCGCGCGGCGGGTCTCCTGACCCGCAGCGATCGAGCGCCAGAATGCGACGCACACTCACCATCGCGGCAATCGCTATCGTCCTGCTGGCAGCCGTGGCGGCGTGGGCGGCTGCCGAAGGCACGGACGAGACGGCGATCGTCCGCTATGACCGCGAATCGCGGTATCATCGCGTCCGCGTCCTGGATTACCCCGAGAAGGGCCGCCGGTGCATGCGATTCGGCGCCTCCCTCCAGGCGTCGATGATCCTCTCGGACCCGGACCGGCTGGACCTGAGGCACGGCCAGTCGATGATGGCGGCCCTGGCCCTGCACCCCGCTCCGCGCGACGTGCT
>JAPLML010000242.1 GCA_026387055.1 Planctomycetota bacterium
GCCGGCCGCCGCCGACGTGCCCGGATGCAGCCCCGCCCGTTCGCCCCCTCGCCCCGCGGCCCCCCGGCCGCCCCGGGCCCCCCTGCGCCACGCCTACGCTCCCACGCCACCCCACCCCCACCCCGCCCCGGCCGGCCGCCAAGTTCTTCACCGCTGGAATTGGCGGCAGGCCCTTGGCATGGCAACCGGAACGTGGTAGAGTTCAAGCGGCTACTGTGCAGCAAGGTGAGTGGGTCGAATGACTCGTACCGATCATGGCGACAAGGATCTGTTGGCGAGCACTACACGCTCTGCACCGTCGAGTCAGGCCGCGACGGAGGGACCCCCTCGCCGCCGCACGGAGGCCACGCTGGAGGAGAAGTTCCGGGCCAAGCGCGCCGCGTGGTCGCGCGTGGCCGCCTCGCTAGGGAGCACGCATCACATCTACCTCGGCGATGCCCGGGACATGCGGGGCCTCCCGCCGGCAACGCAGGTCCATCTGGTGGTCACCTCGCCACCTTACTGGAACCTCAAGAGGTACGCGGAGGACCGCGGCGGCGCTCAACTCGGGCACATCAACGACCTGAAGGAGTTCCTCGGCGAGCTGGAGAAAGTCTGGCGGCGGTGCTTCGACCTGCTGGTGCCGGGCGGCCGGATGTGCATGGTGGTCGGCGACGTCTGCCGGTCTCGGCGCGAACACGGGCGCCATCTCGTAGAGCCGCTCCACGCCCACATGCTGGTGCAATGCCAGGCGATGGGATTCGACCCGGTGACTCCCATCATCTGGAAGAAGATTGCCAACGCCAAGACCGAGGTGACAGGCAACGGTTCGGCCTTCCTGGGCAAGCCCTACGAGCCTAACGCCATCATCAAGAATGACATCGAGTTCATCCTGATGTTCCGCAAACCGGGCGAATACCGGCACCCCACGCAGGAGCAGCGGGACCTCTCGATGATCGAGAAGGAGGAACACGGCGCCTGGTTCCAGCAGGTGTGGGACGACGTCCCCGGCGAATGGCAGCGCCACCACCCCGCCCCGTTCCCGAAGGAGATCGCCTATCGTCTTATCAGCATGTTCTACTTTGTGGGCGACACCGTGCTGGACCCGTTCTGGGGCGTCGGCAACACCACGCTGGCGGCCGTCGAGGCGCACCGGTCCAGTATCGGGTTCGAGATCGAGCCGGCCTATCTCCGCGCGGCCAGGAAGAACCTGCAGCTTCTCCCCGGATACGCGGAAGTGAGCTTCCATGAGCCGCGGAGAGGAAACCTCAAACCCGCCATGGCCCGGGCATGAAATAGAAGAATCGCGCCAACAGGCTTTTTGCCTGCTCCAACGTCACACTCGCCGCGAAGTCCTCGCCGTGAACCAGGAAGTTCCGGTATCGGCGCACGCTTTGCACCTGGCCCAGATCCGTGTCAGTCACGTAAGCCTTGGCGGCAATCCTGTCCAGCAGGATCTCCATTCGGGGGCGTGTCGTCTTGCAGAATTGGGCCTTCCACACGTAGCGGATAGCGCTCTCGAACTCCGCAAACAACATCACGAAGTACGTGGCCTCCAGGCGATTCAAGCACAAGCACAGGTCATTGGGGCAAATCGTGGCCGGAAGCGCGTGGGGCGTTTGCATCGCGACTGACAGGGCTTGCCCCACGGCAAACCGTGCCGCATGGTACTGGTCCGCCACCCTCTTGAGTTGGTCCAGAACCTGTGACTTGGTCATGCCGCGGTAAGGTCCCCAACCAGGTTGACGAATGCCTTGCGGCCCCACTTCTGATGCAGTAGGAGTCCCGACTCCGTTCGAAGCACCCAACCGCCGTGCTCCCGCACAAGAAGCACTCTATGGAGAGTGGGGAACGAATAGATATCAATCCTTCCATCGCATCCCAGCACCTCCTGGCCGATCGGTTCAACCACCACCCAGCCGCCAGGAGGCTTGATGTTCAGAACGGGGGCGGCATAGGTTCCGATGTGCTCCTCAGAAATGGTCTTCGGTTTCCGGCTGACCGGCCACGAGGATGCCTCGGCCCACGCCTCGATCTCATCAATGACTTTTCCCAATACCGAAACCCACGCTGCTTGGGCAGAGGTCGGTGCGGCCGCAGCAGGGTTCTTGGTTCCCATGAATTTCTCCACTTTCTTGAAAGTGATTCCTTGGATTCCTTGAACAATGCTAGGCCCAGCCTCCCGACGCGGCAAGCGAAATCCCATGGCAGGCCGCCTTTCCGCCATTCGTTTGGTGTCGCGCCCTTGCCAGAACGCGCCCAGCGGTTACAATGCGCGGAATGGACCAGGCGTTTATCCGCAACTTCAGCATCATCGCCCACATCGACCACGGCAAGAGCACCCTGGCCGACCGGCTGCTGCTGCGCACCGGGGCGATCAGCCGGCGCGAGTTCCGCGACCAGATCCTCGACACGATGGACCTGGAGCGCGAGCGCGGCATCACGATCAAGGCGTCGGCCGTCACCATCGCCTACGAGCACCAGGGCCGCACGTACATGCTCAACCTCATCGACACGCCCGGCCACGTGGACTTCCATTACGAGGTCAGCCGGGCGCTGGCGGCGTGCGAGGGGGCACTGCTGGTGGTCGACGCGTCGCAGGGCGTCGAGGCCCAGACGGTCGCCAACGCCTACCTCGCCCGGCGCGGCGGCCTCAAGCTCGTGCCGGTGATCAACAAGATCGACCTTCCGGCGGCGCGGCCGGAGGACACCGCCATGCAGGTCGAGCACCTTCTCGGCACGGCCGCGGAGGACTGTGTCTTCGCCTCGGCCAAGTCGGGCGCGGGGACCGAGGAGATCCTGCGGGCCATCGTCGAGCAGCTTCCGCCGCCGAAGGGCAGCCCTGACGCGCCGACCCAGGCCCTGATCTTCGATTCGACCTACGACGAGCATCGCGGCGTGATCGTCTACGTCCGCGTCTTCGAGGGGTGCGTCACGACGGGCGAGAAGATCCGCATGATGGGCACCGGCGACGTGTACCAGGTCCTGGAGGTCGGCAAGTTCCGGCCGAAGCCCGAGGTCGTCGGGTCGCTCTCGGCCGGCGAGGTGGGCTACGTCTTCGCCAACATCCGCTCGGTGGCGGCGGTGCACGTGGGCGACACGATCACCTCGGCCGCGCGGCCCGCCGCGGCGGCGCTGCCCGGCTACCGCCCGCCGCTGCACATGGTTTTCTCGGACTTCTACCCCGGCCCGTCGACCGAGTTCAGGGAGCTCCGGTCGGCCCTCGAGAAGCTCCAGCTCAACGACGCCGCCCTCATGTTCCAGCCGATCAACTCCGAGGCCCTGGGCTTCGGCTTCCGCTGCGGCTTCCTCGGTCTGCTACATATGGATATTGTTCAGGAACGGCTGGAACGGGAGTACGACGTCGAGGTGGTCCAGACCGCCCCGACGGTGCCCTACCAGGTGCTGATGAAGACGGGCGAGGTGGTCGAGATGGACTCGGCCGGCGAGCTCCCGGACCCCAGCCGCTTCAACGAGATCCGCGAGCCGCTCGTGCGGGTGGACCTCATCGTGCCGGCCGACTCGATCGGGGCGATCATGGCCCTGGCCGAGGACCGCCGCGCGACGTTCGGCAAGACCGAGTACCTCTCGGCCGACCGCGCGATCCTGACGTACGAGTTCCCCCTGGCCGAGGTCATCTACGACTTCTACGACAAGCTCAAGAGCGCCACGCACGGCTACGGCACGATGGACTACGAGGTCGTGGGCTTCCGGACTGAGGACCTCGTGAAGATCGACATCCTGGTGCACGGCCAGCCGGTCGAGGCGCTGTCGTTCATCGCGCACCGGACGAAGGCCGAGGGGCGCGGCCGCGCGGTCCTCCGCCGCCTGCGGAAGGAGATCCCGCGGCACCAGTTCGAGGTGCCGCTCCAGGCGGCCATCGGCAGCCGCGTCATCGCCCGCGAGACCGTCAAGGCCTACCGCAAGGACATCATCGAGGGGATG
The DNA here is from genome assembly GCA_026387055.1 of Planctomycetota bacterium. Taxonomy (GTDB): domain Bacteria; phylum Planctomycetota; class Phycisphaerae; order FEN-1346; family FEN-1346; genus JAPLML01. The sequence goes on from JAPLML010000242.1 coordinate 3,925, forward strand.
TCGGGCGGCGACGTCACGCGCAAACAGAAACTCCTGAAGAAGCAGAAGCGCGGCAAGAAACGCATGAAGATGGTTGGCAACATTGAGATTCCGCAGAAGGCCTTCATGGCGGTGCTCGAGGGCGGCTCGTAGCCGCCCGCAGCGGTCGCCGGCCTTGCCCGCCGCGCTCGTTCGCCAGGAGCCCCCCCCCAACCTCCCCTCCCGAGGCCGGAATTTTCCGTTTTTCGCCCTTTTTTTTGTGTTGCACGCCGCCCGAACGTTCCTATCCTAGCGGTCTGTGGAAGTGGACATGGGGACATTTCCCAGGGCCCGCTCACCCGCAGCCGGAGAACGGTCGCAGTCCACGCAGGCGGACTGTGTGGAAATTGAAGTCAGGTCAACCTCAGGAAGGAGCAACGTAAATGGCAAAGGCAATGACGAAGTCGGCGATTTTGAAGACACTGGCGGACAAGACGGGGCTGAAGAAGAAGGAAGTCACCGCCGTGATCGAGACGCTGGTGGCCATGGCTTACAAGGAAGCCAGGAACACCTTCGTGGTCCCCGGCTTGGGCAAGCTCGTGCTCGTGCAGCGCCCCGCCCGTACCGTGGTCATGCGGTTCGGCCCGAAGGCCGGCCAGACCGTACCGGTCCCGGCGAAGAAGGTCGTCAGGTTCCGCATCGCGAAGGCCGCCAAGGACGCGATCCTGAAATAAGGTCGTCCGAGCCTCAAGACTTCGGGTTGTTGAAGGACGCCAGGGGCCGATCCGGCACAACGGGTCGGCCCGTGTTTTTGCGCCGCGCCGGTGTCATACCGATCCCGAAAGGTTGTTGCGCGGCGTGTCTCCTGACCCGCCGCGCGTGATGGCGCTCCCTGCGGCCCTCCGCTAGACGAGCCACCGACCCCAGCAATCGCGGTCAGAACGCGATGGTATCGGTACCTTCCGACTTCACGTCCACGATGCGTTTGCCGTCGATCAGCACCTGGTACGCTGCGCCCTTCTTCGCGCGGACCACGGCCTTGCCGCCCTCGATCCTTACCGGCAGCGGCGCGACGATGCGGTGTCCGCCCTCGGCCGCCACCGCGAGCGAGTCGAGCTCGCCGTCGAGCACCAGGCGCAGGCTCATCAGGCCGCACGGGTTGATGAACGGCCCCTGCCGCCGCTGCGCACCGAGGTCGAACGAGTCCGGCAGGCACCCGACGTACGGCCCGTCGGGCGCCTCCTGCTGCTCGCCCGAGATCAGGATGCCGCGCGCCAACTGCGCCCAGTCGAGCGTTTTGTCGTGCGGCGCGAGGAGCGTGAGGGCGTAGGCGTACACGCCGCCGCACCACGGGACGGGCAGGCCCATCCAGGTCGGCGCCCGCCAGTTCGTCGCCCCGTACACGGGAACCGTGCTGTAGAGCATGATGGGCTGCCGCTCCCACAGGTACACGAACGGCACGCCGCTCAGGGCCCACCGCCGCGCCTCGGCC